>JAEUIL010000528.1 GCA_016794255.1 Planctomycetaceae bacterium
CTTGGATCACGAGACCGTGTTCAAGAAAGACCGCTTCACGATCGGCGATCTGTGCGAGGCCGATCTGCTGAAGGCAATTGACCTCGCGCCGATGGACCCCGAACCGCAACGGTGGCTGGGCCGACTCAAACGCGAACAAGGCGACGCTCGCGGCGGTGACGAGATCTTTGCCAAAGCGGTCGAGTTGGCGAAGGCAACCGATGAGCCGCGGTTGGTTCTCGTCGCACTTCGTGATTGGGCCGAGAATCAATTGCTATTGGAACAGGTCGATGAAGCTCACCAGCGGGCCGATCAAATTGCGGATCTCAAGCCGTTGAGGTGGATGCGTGATGCCGGACCGTTTCAAAAGCTCGCCGCGTTCATCCATGGCGAGGCTTGGTTTCGCTTGAGCAAATGGTCCGACGCGATCGCGGCTTACGATCAGGCCCTGCCGAGCGACAAACTCGATTCGGCGACGCTCGACGATCTACCGCTGCTCATGCATCGTGCCGAGGCCCGATGTCGACTCAAACTCGCCGAATCCGAGGCGGTTGTCGCAGCGTCTAAGTTATCGCTTACCGAGTTGCTTCGTGCTCGGTCGCTCGCCGCCGATAGTCTCACGCAAGCGGCGATTCACGCTCAAGCGGCGGGTTTCGCCATCCGCGCGGTCGAAGCGTTGCCGCCGGGTGACATACGGGCGTCACAACTTCGCCAAGAAGGTCTCGATCAGGCGCAAGCCGCGTTGGCGTTGAATGCGACTTCGCAAGAGAGTGTCGCGGTCCGGCTGATTCAATTTAAGCTGCTGCTGCATAAGCTCGCGGCACTCTCGCCCACCGCGCCGGAACGCGCCGCGCTACGCACGCAATGTCGCGAACTGCACGCCGAAGCGCAACGTCTGGCGCTCCAGACCGGTTTAGCCACGGAACTCGGCGAGTTGATCCGGCTCGCCGATCGCTTGTAACGAAGGCGTCGACCGCAGGACGTTACTGTCGGCCGATCTGCACGCGCCCGGTGAATTTGCAGCCCGCCAGAAACGCGGTCTCGCCACCGTCGGCCACTTGCCGGCAGTGCATCACCTGAGCGGTGAGAAACGTCGCCTTGCCATTCCCCGCCAGTCGCACCAGCAGCGACTCCGTCGTCGGCGGACTCGCGACATAGAACGAAAAGCCGCTCGTCGACAGATCGTGGCACAGCACTTCGTGCAGTTCGCTCAGCTTGGGCAGCCGGCCCTCGATAATCGGCGCGACGCTCTGCACGGTCGAGAACGACTGTCGATCGCGGATCCGGCGTTCCCGATCGGCCGCGTCCTCCAACTCTTGCGCATGCTGCGTCGTGAGCACTTTGTGCACGAGCTCGTAGAAGCTGGCGTCATGTGCGTGAGAAACCGACGACATGGCACGACCATGATTGCGGGGGTAACGACGGGTCAGAAAGGCTCATCACATCTCTATGTCATTCACGAGCCCCAGGCAAATCGCGGTTACGATCGCAACGATCGACCGGAATAAGCCCGTCGGCCACGCCCCCTGACCGAGTGCCGATTCTGCCAGCTGCACCACTTCTGCCGACACCATCTCAGGCGCACATCACTACCCGCTACCGAGCCGAACGCGCAAAAAAACAGCGTCCACGTCGAACTTCAGCCGACGTGGACGCTGCTCGTGTTATTAGGACGAGATGCCCGACTAGGCGTTGAGCTTCACGCTCGCGTCGTCGGCCACGTTGACCCAAACGTGAACGTGCGGGGCGCCGCGATAGTGCCAGACAAACGACGGACCTTCGATTCGCCAGTTGTCCCACACGCCGTCGTTGCCGATGTCACCCTGGCTGTAGAACGCCAGCGAGCAGGCATCGAGACCACCTTGGGTCTTGAGGCACTGCACGACCTCGTCGCGATCGCTTTGGCGATACGGCTCGATCAACAGTTGCAGCACCTTCTGCAAGTGCGCTTTCTGATCGGCCGACAACTCGGTGGTCGGAATGCCCGCGATCTTCTCTTTGCTGCGGAAGCCCGAGTCTTGCTCGCGCGGCATCGGGGTCACGAGCGCTTGCTTCTGTTGCTTGCCATCGAGCATCGTGTAGAGCTTGTTGGCTTCGACGGCTTGATGCCAGAAGACGTTGCCGGCGTGATCCTTGGGTTCGTTGAACGCCGCGGCGGCGTGACCATAGAAGATCGGACCGCCAAAGGCGACGTGCTCCGTCGAGTTGCCGTCGCAACGAATCGTCATGTGACGACCGGTCATGACGAACTCGAACTTGCCATCGCCCGGCTTGCCGAAGATCGCGAAGCTTTGATCGACACCGAAGCCGCCCGCATCGTCGTCGAGCTGCTTGTAGATTCGCGCATGCCACGACGGATCGATGATGCCTTCGAAAATCGCCTTGATCAAATCGCGTTGATCGTCAGTAAAGTTGCCCTTCTTATCGATCTCGACGGGCGTGATGTTCCAGTTGTTCGCGACACGAGTTCGCAGCAGGCCGCGCTTCGGATCCATGTAGTCCCAAGCGAAACAAAGCTTGCTCTTTTGGTCATCGCTGAGCGAGTCATAGAGCGTCTTGACGAGCGACTCGGGCGTGCCGGCGGGCTTGTCTTTGGCCTCGGCCCACGCGGGCAGCGCACCGAGCGCCACACCGGCGGCAGCGGTTGTTTGCAAGAACTTGCGGCGCGAGACGGGCGTGGCGACGTGATCCATCGCGTCGCAATCGGGACAGCGGCGATTGGGCTGATTCATCACAAAACTCCTAATTCGGCAAGAGAACAGGACGCGGAGGGGCGGCGAGCACAGCTCAGCCACTGAACCCCGATTAGAGTCCAAGGTTCCGCGCCGAGCAAGCTTTTCCCGGCAGCGAACGAGCGCCGCGCAGTTCCAGATCGTCGGGTGGGTCGACTCCATGTTGCCCACCACTCCGTCAGTGGATTCGACATCGATCAAACATCGGACAGCGTGGGCCGCGCCTTGCTCGACTCACCCTACGCTGAATAACTGCGTGGTCGTGAATTTACCCCATTTCGCATTGCTCATCCCGTCCGAGCGGCTTAGGCTGCAGGGGGACGCGCTCGCCGTGGAAATACTTTCCAACCGAGTTCCGTCGTAGCCGAACTCGCCAGAGTTCGGTAGTCCTGCGACAAGACCTCGACCCGAACTCTGGCGAGTCGGCTACGTTGAGTTTGATTGCTCCCGCCGCCGATTGACCCTCCTCACACTGCCAGGACCTGCCGCACATGCTCCTGCGTCTCGCGTTGTTCAGCGCCGCTTTGCTGAGTGCGACTGTCACGTTCGCCGCCGCTCCGGCCGACAAGAAAGTCGACAAACCCAGCGACGACCCGCAACAGGCCGCGGAAGCCAATGCCGATTGGGTCGAAAAGCTGGTCGAGAAATGCCAGCCGTCCGTGGTCGTTGTGACCGTCGAGGGACGCGATGGCAAACAAGATGGCCTCGGCAGTGGCTTTGTCGTCAGCAGAGATGGCCTGATCGCGACGAACTTGCATGTCATCGGCGAGGCGCGGCCCATTCACGTGCGCTTGACCAACGGCAAGAAATTTCCTGTCGTGTCGATCGCCGCGACGGATCGAGCACTCGATCTGGCGTTGATTCGCATCGATGCTCACGATTTGCCCGCGCTCGAACTCGGCGATTCCGATCAACTGCGGCAGGGACAACGGGTCGTCGCTCTCGGCAATCCGCTGGGTCTCGAACATAGCGTCGTGGCGGGCGTGGTCTCGGGCTCGCGCGAGATCAACGGTCTGCCGCTGATTCAGTTGGCCATTCCCATCGAGCCCGGCAACAGTGGCGGGCCGTTGGTCGATGATCGCGGCCGAGTCCACGGTCTGCTCACGATGAAGTCGGCCGTGACCCAAAACCTCGGTTTCGCCGTGAAGATCAACGCGCTCAAAGATCTGCTCAAGCAACCGAATCCGATTCCGATGGCCCGATGGCTGACGATCGGCGCGCTCGATCCGAAAGAGTGGACCGCGTTGTTCGGCGGTCTGTGGCGGCAACGGCGTGGACGATTGACCGTCGAGGGGGCCGGCGCCGGTTTCGGCGGTCGCTCGCTGTGTCTGGCCAAACGCGACGTCCCCAACGACTCGTATGAGATCGCGGTGACCGTCAAGCTCGACGACGAAGCAGGGGCCGCGGGCCTCGTGTTCGCTTCCGATGGTCGCGATCGGCACTATGGCTTTTATCCGAGCAACGGCAAGCTGCGTCTCAGTCGCTTTGACGGGCCCGACGTGTTGAGTTGGAACGTTTTGTACGATCAGCCGAGCAGCCACTATCGGCCCGACGATTGGAACACGCTCAAAGTTCGTGTCGATGCGAACACCATCACCTGTTGGGTCAACGGCCAGCAAGTGATCGAGTCGAGCGATGTCAATCTGCGGGGCGGACAAGTCGGGCTGGCCAAGTTCCGGCAGACGAAAGCCGAGTTCAAACAGTTCCGCCTCGCCGAGCAGCTCAGCGACGACGCTCCTGCCGCAGATGTCGTGGCCCGAATCGAAAAGTCGCTCGAGAAACTGTCTCCGGCTGGCGTCGAGGCCAAGGTGCTCGACGATCTGGCCAAGCACGCCGGTCCGAGTGCCACGTTGATCGAACAGCGTGCCCAGCAGCTCGAAGCCGAGGTGAAGCAACTCCGCGCCTTGTCGGTGAACGTGCATCGTCGGCATGTCGAGCAACGGTTGGTCGCCGAACTGGCGCTACCGGACGATAAGTGCAATCTCATCAAGGCGGCTCTGCTCGTCGCCTTGCTCGACAATCCCGAGATCGATGTGAACGCCTATCTCGAAGAAGTCGATCGCATGGGCCGCGAGATTCAAGCGACGATCCCCAAGGGGGCCGACGAGGCGGCCAAGCTCAAGGCGTTGAACCATTATCTGTTCACCGAGAACGGCTTTCACGGTAGCCGCGGCGACTACGACCATCGGGCGAACAGCTATCTGAACGAAGTCATCGACGATCGCGAAGGTTTGCCGATCACGCTCTCGGTGTTGTACATGGAGTTGGGTCGCCGCGTGGGTTTGAACATCGTCGGACTCGGCACGCCCGGTCATTTTCTCGTGCGACATGTGCCCAAGCAGGGTGAGCCGATCGTGGTCGATCCGTTTGAAGGGGGCGAGTTGCTTGACCGCGCGGCTCTCGACAAGCGACTCAAGGACCTAGCTGGCCGTGAGGCGACGGACCGAGATCTCGTGGGGATCTCGAAGCGAGCGATCATCGAGCGGATGATCCGCAACTTGCTCGGCAACGCCAATCGCGAAGAGAAGCAGGCCGACATGCTCGCGTATCTCGACGCGCTGATCGCGATTGCTCCCGACGCGGTTCAAGAACGGTTGATGCGGGCCGTGCTGCATTACCAGGCCGGCACACCCAAGCTGGGCCTGGCCGACACCGAGTGGCTGCTCAAAAACGAGCCCGAAGGAGTCGATTTGGAGCGAGTGCTCGAGTTGCAGCAGGCGCTGGAACGGGCCGAGTTGCGCCGCAGCGAAGCGAAGTAGTGTTTGCTGCAAGTCCTTCTCCCTCTGGGAGAAGGGTTGTAACGCTCTGCTTCCGGCGCAAAGCTCCCTGGCCCCCACAAGCTCGACGGAATCGTCACGAGCGGAATTCGTGAGGAGCTCGCAAAGTATCCACGGCTTGAGTGCCGATCGAACGATGATACCGGACAAGGTGCTTCCGCTCGGTGTACATGTTGGGCGCGGCGTTGT
>JAEUIL010000546.1 GCA_016794255.1 Planctomycetaceae bacterium
GATCGCGGCCCCTTCGGCGCTCAGCCCCTGATCGTGCAGCATCGAACCGTAGCCCAACAGCGCCTGCAAATTCTTCGGCTCAAGCCGCAATGCTTCGCGAAAAAATTGCTGCGCCTCGGACCAACGTCCGCTGGCACTGAGTGACACGCCCAAATGCACTCGGGCCAACAAGTGCTGCGGAGCAATCGCCAATGCTTGCCGAAAGTGCGATTCTGACTCGGCATAACCGCCGCGGGCCTGAACGAGCATCCCCAGTTGATCGTGGGCGTCGGCCAACTGCGGGTTCAATCGAATCGCCTCGCGGCAAGACCGTTCTGCTTCGCTGAAGCGTGATTGACCCCGCTGCACGGTGGCCAATTGTTGCCAACTGTCGGCGTCTTGAGCGTCCAGTGCCAAAGCCGCGGCAAACGCTTGTTCCGCCTCGGCATAGCGCTTCAGACTCATTAGCACCACGCCCAAATTCTTGTGCATCGCGGCATTGTTCGCGAATTTAGCGATCGCTCGGCGAATGAGTGCGACGGCCGGTTCCAGTTGTCCCCGTTGATGCGCAATCACGCCCAACAGATGCAATGCGTCGGGCTGTTCGGGCTCAAGTTGCAGCACCTGCTGATACAGCGGCTCGGCCTCGGCGATTTGCCCGACTTGATGCAACGCGAAGGCCCGTTCGAGCAGCGGAATAAAACTCATCGGCAAGCCCCTCGCAGCGGCGACGACATCAGCTTCGTTCCAACGGCGCGTATTTGTGAATGATCGCCTTCGCCGCGCGCACGCCATCGACCGCAGCGCTGACGATCCCGCCCGCGTAGCCGCAGCCCTCGCCGACCGGGTACAAACCGTCGATCCCCGGGCTCTCGAATGTCTCCGCGTCGCGCGGCATCCGCACCGGTGAACTGCCCCGAGCCTCGGGCCCCACGAGCGTCGCATTCCGCAGAAACGCGCCGTTCCAGCGACGGTTGATCAGCGGCAGTCCGGTGAGCAACGCCTTGACGACTTGCGGCGGCAGAACGTCGGCCAGTTGCAGCGGCACCACGCCGCGCTCGTAGCTCGACGGCGGCTTGTCGACCGAGCGGCGACCGGCGAGAAAATCATCGGCCCGTTGAATCGGCGAGAGATACTCATCGCGACTCACCTCGAACGCCAGTCGCTCGAACTTGCGTTGCAATTGCATCCCCGCGAGGACATGCTCGTGCCCGAAGTCCTCGGGTCCGAGCGTGATCATCAAGCCGCTGTTGGCAAAGGGACTCCCGCGTTTCGACAAACTCATGCCGTTGGTGCAGAAGTAGCCCGGCTCCGAAAGGCTGGGGATCACCTGACCACCGGCACACATGCAAAAGCTGAATAGGTCGGTCGTGCCTTTGGCGATCACCGAGTAGTCGGCTGCACCGAGTTTGTGTTCGAGCGTGGCGTCGCCGTACTGAAAACGATTGACTTGCTCCTGCGGTTGTTCGATGCGCACGCCGAACTGAAACGGCTTGGCGATCATCGGCACGCCGACGCGCAGCAGCATTTCGATCGTATCGCGAGCGCTGTGGCCGATGGCGAGCATCACGCACGACGCAGCGATGTAGCCCGACGACGTGACCACGCCGCGCACCACGCCGTCGGCCAAGTCGAGATCCTCAACGCGACAATTGAACCGCAACTCGCCGCCAGCACGTTCTATGCGTTGCCGCAGAGCCTTGACCACCGCCGGCAGACGATTGCTCCCAAGATGCGGACGATGATCGTAGATGATCGACGGCTTGCCTTTGTTCTCGGCGAAGATTTCGAGCACGCGGCGCACGTCGGGCCCGCTGCCACGGCTGGTCAACTTGCCGTCGCTGAACGTGCCCGCGCCTCCTTCGCCGAAGAGATAGTTGCTCTCGGGATTGAGTGGCCCGCCCGCCTCGAGTTGCCGCACATCTTCGATCCGCTGCCGCACAGCCTGGCCTCGTTCGAGCACCAACGGACGATAGCCGTTCTCAGCAAGGATGAGCGCCGCGAACAAACCAGCGGGACCCGAGCCGACGATCACAGGCCGTTCGACTAACGGCCGCCCACCGACCGGCGGCACCTCAAACGGCGGTTCGACGTATACCTCGGCTTGAATCGGCATGGCGTGCGATTTGGCCCGCGCGACGAGTTGCGCTTCGTCGGCCGGTAGTGCCACTTCGGCGGTGTAGACGAACGCCAGATCACGTTTGTCGCGCGCGTCGAGGCTCTTGCGGAGAATTCGCCACTGTTGAATATCCTCGGGACGAACATCGAGCACCCGGGCCATGCGAGCGGGAAGAGCGTGCTCGGGCTCGTCAACGTGCAGACGGATATTCGTCAGGCGAATGGGAATAGCGGGACGGCATGACAAGGTACGAAACCGTCATTATCGCCAGCCGAGGCGCGGTTGGTCTAGATGCCACCGAACATGGGCAGTGACGCCATTTAACAGAATTGTGAGCCATGCCCACGCCGCGTGGGCATGTTTCCCTGTGAAGACGCATGTCCACGCAGATGTGGACATGGCACGCCCAGAAGTCACCATCTCTAATAACTACCGCTCGATTTGCCGCCGGTGACGATTGCAATCGAAGCACTCGTCCCCAGTCGGTTCGCGCCCGCTTCGATCATCTTGAGCGCGTCTTCGCGCGAGCGCACGCCGCCGCTCGCTTTCACACCCATGCCGGGTCCGACGGTCTGCCGCATCAATCGCACCGCTTCGACCGTCGCTCCGCCGCTGGAAAAGCCGGTCGACGTTTTGACGAACGCCGCTCCGGCGCTCTGGGCCAACTTGCACGCAGCCACGATCTCATCGGCCGTGAGTAAACACGTTTCCAAAATCACTTTGACCGGCACCGGTGCCACGGCCTCGACCACGGCTCGAATATCGCTCTCGGCCTCGCCCGGATCGCCACTGCGGAACGCGCCGAGGTTCAGCACCATGTCGATTTCGCCCGCTCCATGCCGCACGGCATCCGCCGCCTCGTACGCTTTGCTCAGACTGGTCGCCGCGCCCAGCGGAAAACCCACGACCGCGATCGGCTGTGTGTCGCAGTCGGCCAAGCACTCGGCAGCGAGCGGCACCCAGCAACCGTTCACGCAGACCGTCGCGAAACCATATTCCCGCGCTTCGTTGCACACTCGGCGAATATCCTCGGCACGGGCGTCGCTCTTAAGCAGCGTGTGATCGATCATTTTGGCGAGTTGCGCGGCAGTGAGTTCAGGCATGTTGCGTATCCAACAAAGTGAGTCTTGAGATATGCGTATAAGAAAGTTTTCAATGGTCGCACATAACGTTCATTGCGAAGGTTCAACATCGTTTTCGATGGCAAGAGACTTGATCCAGGGTGCAAGACTAAGCAGCACAAACCCGAATAGCCATAAGATCGCGGCAACTAAGGTTGAGGTAGGCATGTCGAAGGGAATGATTGTCAGAATCGACAAAAGGCTGAAGCCCAGCCCTTGTATCCCAAAGAATCGGGCCACTTTGAGCGAATCATTCCACACCGCAACGAGTGCGATTGTCTCGCAAAGCGCGGCCACGAACGAGGGCAATACGACGCCTGGAAAGAAGCACAAAAAAATGTCCTCAACACCACCTCTAAGTTGATTCATGTTACCTAAGGTTTGCACCGCGCTCGCCGTCAGGTGTATCGCCAACACGATTAAAACAACCGCTCGGTTCATCTCGAACCCCAATCTGCAGTTCTGACTGAACTCGTGCGCGAGGTCTACGATGGTTGAGTGTTAAAAATCCGATCCCCCGCGTCGCCCAAGCCCGGCACGATGAACTTGTGGGCGTTTAGCTCGGGATCGATCGCGCAGACGTAAATCTGCGTCTCGGGAAACATCGCCGCGACGTGATCGATTCCTTCGCGCGACGCGATCACGCTGAGCAGCTTGACCGTCGGCACTTGCCACTCCCGCAAGGTCGACAACGCGGCGATGGCCGAGCCTCCGGTCGCCAGCATCGGATCGAGCACGAGGCCCACATCGACCGGCCGCGACTGCGGAAAGCGACTGTAGTACTCGACCGGCAACGCCGTCTTTTCATCGCGATAGACACCCAAGTGCCAGACCTCGGCCGAGGGGATGAGATTCAACACCGTATCGACCATGCCGAGGCCCGCTCGCAAGATCGGCACCAATCCGATGCGGCCTGCGACGCGTTGACCGGTCATGCGCGTGATCGGCGTCTCGATCGGTTGCTCGATCAGTTCCAGGTCCTTGGTCGCTTCATAGGCCAAGAGCGTCGCCAGTCGACCGATGAGCAGCCGAAACTCCTCGGGCGGCGTCTGCTTGTCACGCAGCCGGGTCAGATGATGGCGAATGAGCGGATGAGCCACTTCAAAGACACCGGACATGCGGGGAGCAATCCTCGTGATAGATGGAGCCGAACGGAGCACGGCGACAGACATGACGCACACCTCCTGGTAAACCGCAACCTCGGTCGCGCAGCGTGATGCGCACAACTACCTAAGATAGAGGTGGTTACGACAACGCACAAGCAACCCAAATTCAGTCGCCGAAATGCCGCAGAAGCCCAAAACGTGCGTGCGTTTCTTCCGCCCGGGCGGTATCCTATAGAAAGCCGTCGACCTAGCCCGGCCCCACCGATTCGTTGGTCCCTCGATCCCGCCTGACCGACGCCCCCGTACGCTCATGACCATGAAGCTCCCACTAGCTTTCGTAGCCCTCGTTTCGCTGATGCTGTTCGTCCAACCGGCTTTGGCCGCTGAGCCCGCCGTGGAATTCTCGGCCGAGCAGCTCGAGTTTTTTGAGAAGAAAGTCCGACCACTGCTGGTCACGCATTGCCGCGAGTGTCACGGCCCGGACAAACAAAAGGGTGGCCTGCGCGTCGACAGTCGAGCGGCGCTCGTCAAAGGGGGCGAATCCGGGGCGGCGATCGTGCCCGGCAAGCCCGACATGGGGTACTTCGTCGATGCGATCAACTACGGCGATACGTACAAAATGCCGCCGCGTGGCAAGCTGCCAGCCGAGGCCATCGCCACGCTGACCGAGTGGGTCCGGCAAGGTGCCGCTTGGCCGAAGGAAGCGACCGGCGACGATGTGAAGTCGAATAAGCCAGAAGTTTCCTACGACGAGCGGATGCAGCATTGGTCGTTTCAGCCGATTCAAGCGCCGACTCCGCCGCCGGTGAAAGACGAGTCGTGGATTCGCTCGCCGATTGATCGCTTCATTCTCGCCAAGCTCGAAGCCGCCGGGCTCAAGCCGAATCCGCCCGCCGACGAGGCGGTGCTGTTGCGGCGTATGTCGCTTGACTTGACCGGCCTACCCGTGGAGGAAAAGCTGAAAGCAGAAAGCAGAAAGCTGAGGGAAAACCCATCCACCCGCGACAGCGCACCTTTCAGCTCTCAGCTTTCAGCTTTTGCTTCCCAGCTTTCAGCTTTACTCTCCTCTCCCCGCTACGGCGAACGCTGGGCTCGCCACTGGCTTGATCTCGTGCGTTATGCCGAGACCTGCGGCCATGAGTTCGACTTCGAGTTGCCCGAGGCGTTCGAGTATCGCGACTATGTCATTCGCGCGTTGAACGCCGATGTGCCGTATGACCAGTTTGTCGTCGAGCACATCGCCGGTGACTTACTGCCTCAGCCGCGACTCAATCCGCGCGATAACTCGAACGAATCGATCATCGGCACCGGCTTCTATTTTCTCGGTGAAGGCAAACATTCGCCGGTCGACATTCGAGCCGACGAATGCGAACGGGTCGACAATCAGATCGACGTGTTGAGCAAAACGTTCCTCGGGCTTACGCTCAGTTGTGCGCGCTGTCACGATCACAAGTTCGATCCGATCTTGGCCCGTGACTACTACGGTCTCGCCGGGTTCTTGCAAAGCTCGCGGTTCGACAAAGTCTATGTCGAAGACCC
Source organism: Planctomycetaceae bacterium (assembly GCA_016794255.1). Classification (GTDB taxonomy): domain Bacteria; phylum Planctomycetota; class Planctomycetia; order Pirellulales; family PNKZ01; genus JAEUIL01. Next base: position 5,865 of record JAEUIL010000546.1, read on the forward strand.
CGCCGCACGTCACGCCGCCATTCGCGAGTTGATCGCACTCAAAGAGAAACAGCCACCCGTTGGGCACGCGTCTCGCGTGCCTGCCGTCTCCACAGTCGATAAAGCCTCAGCGTCGGGAAACAATTCCTCCACGACAAAATCGCCCGTTGATGCGACATCCCGGCACGCGGGAAGCGTGCCCCACGGAATTGCCCCCTTCAACGACTC
>JAEUIL010000567.1 GCA_016794255.1 Planctomycetaceae bacterium
CCAACGCCCGACTACAACGGCCCGGCCAGCTTCCAATACACGATCCAAGACAACGGCACCACGAACGGCTCGTCGGACCCGCAAACCGCGACGGCCACGGCCAACTTCACGGTCACGCCCGACAACGACGCGCCCGTGGGACAGCCCGAAACGCTCACCCCGATCGGCGAAGACAGCGGGGCGAACACCATTCTCGCCACGGCATTGCTCGCGAACGACTCGCCGGGTCCGCTCAACGAGGCGGGTCAAACGCTCGCGATTGTCGGCGTCTCGTCGGCGGTCGGCGGCGTGGTGAGCCTCTCGGGCGGCAATGTCATTTTCACGCCCGCGGCCAACTTCAATGGCACGGCCTCGTTCGTCTACACGATCCGCGACAACGGCGTGACCGGCATCGTCAGCGATCCGCAACAGGTCAACGTCACCGCTACGCTCCCCGTGTTCGAGGTGAACGACGCTCCGCTCGCGGTCAACGATTCACTCGCGTCAAGCGGCGAAGACGTGATCCGCACGATCCCGTTTGCTCAACTGACCACGAACGACAGTCGTGGCCCGGCGAATGAGTCGACCCAGAACTTGACGGTGAGCGCGGTCGGCTCGGCTGTCGGTGGCAGCGTGGCGATCGTCGGCAGCGATGTGGTCTTCACACCCGCGTTGAACTACTCGGGAGCAGCTAGTTTCAGCTACACTCTGCAAGACAATGGGACCACGAACGGCAGCGCCGCGCCGCAGACCGCCGTGGCGACGGTGAGTTTTACCCTCACGCCGGTCAACGACGCGCCAACGCTCAATATCGCCGGCAGTCCGACGTTCACGCCCATCGGCCAGACCCAAACCACGAACGCAGGCAACACCGTGCAAGCGCTCGTCGCCAGTGCGTTGCCCACCGATTTGATCACCGACATCGATCCCGGTGCACTCGAAGGGATCGCCGTGGTGGGCGTGCAAGACTTGGCCGGGCAATGGCAGTTCTCGACGAACGGCGGTCTGACGTGGACCGCGTTTGGTGCGGCGTCGACCGCTCAGGCCCGACTGTTGCAGGCCGATGCGAACACGCGCGTGCGGTTCCTGCCCGACCCGGGCCAGATCAGCGCTCAGAACGTGACCATCACGTTCCGCGCCTGGGACCGATCGAGCGGGAGCAACGGCTCCGTTGTTGACACATCCATGAATGGCGACACGACTCCGTTCAGCACCGCGACCGACACCGCGACGTTGGTCGTGAACAGCGTGCCGACCACGACCGGCGTGCCAAACGTCAGCGTGCCCGAGGACACGGCCAGCGTGCCGATCGATCTCTTCGCGGCATTTGCCGATGCCGAGACGCCCGACAATCAACTCACGTACTCGGTCGTGAGCAACAGCCAGCCGTCGCTCTTTAGCGGCATCGCGATCAGCAGCGTGACGGGCCTCGCCACCTTTACCGTGGTCCCCAATCTCAACGGTTCGTCGACCGTCACGATCCGCGCCACCGACGTGGGCGGCCTCAGTGTTCAAAGCACGTTCACCATTCAGATCACCGAAGTGAACGACGCGCCGACCGCGGTGAACAACGTGCTCAACAACATCGCCGAAGACGCGCCGCCGGTGACGATCAGCCTGCTCACGTTGACCGCCAACGACGTGAAAGGCCCGGCCAACGAGGCGAACCAGACGCTGCAAGTGATCTCGGTCGCGAACGCAATCGGCGGCACGGCGGTGATCTCCGGCGCAAGCGTGATCTTCACGCCGACGCCAAACTACAATGGACCCGGGAGTTTCACATACACGATTGCCGACAATGGGACGACTGGCGGCGTGTTGGATACCCGCACGGCTATCGGCTCGGCGAACTTCACGATTTGGCCGGTGAACGACGCTCCGGTTGGGACGCCCGAGACGGTCGCGGCCGTCGCCGAGGATGGGGGCGCGGTGCCGATTCCGTTCGCCACGTTGCTCGCCAACGACACCACCGGGCCGCTCGACGAGTCGGGCCAATCGCTCACGATCGCGAGCGTCACGTTGGTCACCGGTGGAACGGCGGTCATCTCGGGCTCGAACGTCTTGTTCACTCCCGCGCTCAACTTCAACGGCACGGCGACGTTCCTCTATACGATCCGCGACAACGGCACGACCAACGGCGCCAGCAACCCTCAACAAACTTCCATCACCGCCACAGTGCCGGTGTACGTAGTAAACGACGCTCCCACGGGCGTGAATGACACGCTGGCGTCGAGCCTCGAAGATGCTCCGCGCGTGATCCCGTTCGCGTCGCTATTGGCGAACGACAGTCGTGGACCGCTCAACGAGGCGAGTCAGAACCTGACGATTGTCGCCGTCAGCGGCGCGGTCGGCGGCAGTGTGGCGATCGTCGGCAGCGATGTGGTCTTCACGCCCGCGTCGAACTTCCTCGGCTCGGCCAGTTTCACCTACACACTCCGCGATGACGGCACCACGAACGGGCTCGCCGATCCGAAGACGAGCACGGCCCGCGCGACGTTCACCCTGACCAACAGCAACGACGCGCCGACGCTCAATCCGGCGGGGAATCCTACCTTTACCACGATCACCGAAACGCAAGCGACCAATGGCGGCGACAGCGTGCAGACCCTGGTCAGTCGTGCGACGCCGATCAACTTGATTCAAGATATCGATGCCGGTGCCCTCGAAGGAATTGCCGTCACGGGCGTCGACAATAACCACGGCGACTGGCAATTCTCGCTCGACAGCGGCCTGACGTGGTCGTCGTTCGGCCCGCGCTCGACGAGCCAAGCCACGCTGCTCGAAGCGAACGCCGCGACCCGCATCCGCTTCGTGCCCGACGCCAGCTTGCCGGGCTCGCTCAACGTGTCGATCACCTACCGAGCCTGGGACCGCACGAGCGGCGTCAACGGCGAGACCGTCGACACGACCATGAACGGCGGTCAAACGGCCTTCAGCACCGCGACCGAAGAGTCGTTGCTACGGGTCAACAGTTCGTTTGCAATCACAGGTCAGACGCTGACCATCACCGGACCGGGGATCAACGATCAACTGCGGGTCGAGTTCACCGATGCGACGCATTTCACCACCACGCTCGGTGCGACGGCGAAGTCGTACGATCTCGCCACGATCAACAACGTTGTGTTCAACGCTGGCGTGGGAACCGACACCACGACGTTCGTCGGACCCACGACCGTGGCGACGAACTATGTCTTCTCACAGAACAAGCTCGAGGTGAGCTTGCCCGGCTTGACGTTCACCGCCAACGCGAGCGAGACGAACATCGGCCAAGGGACGAATAACGATACGGGCCGGTTCAACGACTCGACCGGCAACGACGTGTTTACGTCAGTCACCGGCTTGGCCGTGATGACCGGCCCGCTCAACTCGTTCTCGAATCAACTGACCGGCGTCAAGCGGGTGAATGCGTTCGCCGTGACGGGCAACGACAAGGTCGTGATCGGCGATGGGCCGGGGGTCGACAACTTCTACGGAAATCCGGCGGCGCCGCGCTATTTGAATGCCGACCGCGACGTGACCGTCACGGGTTACGATCTGGTGCAAGTCCTCTCGGATGCGGGCGAAGACATCGCGCAGCTTGGCGACACTGCCGGAAACGACACCTTTTACGGCTACTCGAATCAAACGCTGCTGCGAACTGGCGCAGGTGCGCAGATCCACGTGATCGGCTTTCCAAAGGTGTACGCCAACGCCACCGCGGGCACCGATCTGGCGTACTTCACCGACGGCGCGGGGGACGACATCTTCTATGGACTCAAGCCCTACAGCGTGCTCGTCGGTCCGGGCTATCTCACCGAGGCGATCGGGTTCGACCGGTGCTTCGGCATTGCCAACGGCGCCGGCAACGACACCGCGTTGCTCTACGATAGCGCCGGAGATGACACGTTCGTAGCGTATGGTCGCGTCAACACGCTGAGTGGAGTTGGCTTCTCGAACCAGTCAAACTTCTTCGAGTCGACGTATGCGTATGCCTCGACGGGTAACGACCTCGCACAGTTCTACGATTCGATGGGGAACGAACGGTTTGTCGCCGGCGGCAACGCGGCGACGATGTTCTATCCCGGCTATCTCGTGCAGGCCCGGGGGTTCGACCGCGTGACGGCGCTCAGTTCGCTCGGCGGAGTGGATATCCGCTCGGTAGCGGCAGTCGATTACGCTCTGCAAACCACCGGCCGATGGCGAAACGCGTAGCGCTCACCCTATTCCATCGTGACGACTGCTTTGATGACACCCGTCTCGGGTTTGAGCCACGTCGGAAACACCGCGGCAACATCGGCGAACGCAGCGTGATGCGTGATCCAGGGACGCGTGTCGATTTGGCCCGCCTCGATGAGCCCGATGATTCGGGCGAAGTCGCGTGACAACGCATTTCGACTCGCCATGAGGGTCAATTCGCGCCGATGCATCACCGGGGCGTGTGGGAACTCAAGCGTCTGCTGCGTGATGCCGACATACACGACCCGCGCGGCGAACGTGGCTAGTTCCATCGCGCGGACCATCGACTTGTGATTGCCCGTGGCGTCGATAACGACGTCGGCAAGCTGCCCGTTCGTGAGCGCGGCGAGTTGAGCGATGTCGGAGTCGTCTCCTTGGGCCAACAGCGTGTCTGACACGCGCATCTGCTCCCGCACGAAAGCCAAGCGGTTCTCGCTGATGTCCATCACGATCGGTCGCGCGCCAGAGAGTTTGACAAACTCCAGAGCCGAGAGCCCGATCGGACCCGCGCCGATGATGAGCACATTCTCGCCAGCCTTGGGCTGAGCCCGATCGACCGCGTGACAGCCGATGGCCAAGGTCTCGACGAGTGCACATTGGTCGGGCGTGAGCTTGCCCGCTTGATGCAATTTCCGCGCGGGCAAAATGATTCGTTCGGTCAAACCGCCATCGCACATCACGCCGAGCGTTTGATGCTTCTCGCAGCAGTTCGTGTGACCGCGACGGCACGAGTAACACTGCTGGCAATTGATGTACGGCTCGACCGCGCAGCGATCGCCGGGCTTGACGTTCGTGACGCCCGCGCCGACGGCAAGCACCTCGACGCCCAACTCGTGACCCGGTATCCGCGGGTACGAGAAGAACGGCATTTTGCCCAAATAGCCGCTCAGATCGGTGCCACAGATGCCGATGCGCTGCACGCGAACGAGTGCTTCGCCGGGGCCGGGCGGCGCAGGCTCGGCGACGTCGATCATCCGCCAACTCAACGGCTTTTCTAACTGTAATGCCTTCATGATGGGTGACTCAGTTGTTCTCGGGAAGTCCTTCGCGGTGACCGAGGTTCTTGACCGGCGCGAAGATCGCTTGCACATCGTTCAGTAGCGAATCGTCGATCGGCTCGGCGAGCCAACGGGCCCAATTGCGAATGTTGGTCGGATTGGCGCTCCCGGCCACGGTGGTGGTGATGTCGGGATGCGCACACGAGAATTGCAGCGCGAGCTTGGCGATGTCACTGCCCCGTGCCGTGCAGAGCGCGGCGGCTTGTCGCGCGGCTTGCTTGACCAATTCGGGCTCTTTGAGCCAAACAGGCAACGGCGCGTTGGTGAGCAGCCGCGCGCTGAACGGGCCCGCGTTCATCACGCCGATGCCACGCGACTTGAGATACGGCACGGTCTCGTCAACGAACCGCGTGTTTTGCAGCGTGTATTGATTGTACGACAGCACGCAGTCGACATCGGTTTGCTCGGCAATGAAGCGGAAGATTTTCTGCGGGTAGCCGCTGAAGCCGATGAAGCGGACTTTGCCCGCCTGCTGAATCTTGCGTAGAGCTGGAATCGTTTCATCGACAATCTGCTGCATCGGCACGAACTCGATGTCGTGACAGAGAATGATGTCGAGATGATCGGTGCCGAGGCGGTGCAGACTCACGTCGACGCTTTCGGCCACGCGGCGGGCACTGAAATCAAAGTGGGCCAGATCGTAACGACCGAGCTTGGTGCAAAGTTTGTAGCTCTCGCGCGGCACGCCCCGCAGTGCGATGCCGAGCAGCACTTCGCTCATCCCGCGGCCGTAGAACGGCGACGTGTCGATGAAGCTCAGCCCGCAATCGAGCGCGACGCGGACGCTCTGCAGCGCCTCGTCGAGTTGCACGCTGCGAAACTCTTGCCCGAGCGACGAGGCCCCGAAGCTCAAAATCGGG
>JAEUIL010000584.1 GCA_016794255.1 Planctomycetaceae bacterium
TGCGGCATGGGCGAGGTGTCGCCGGTGCGGTGCTCGGCGATGTCGCGTTTGTCGAGTTCGATGAACTGGCTGGGCCGGAGCGGATCGGTGTTCAACCGCAGCGTTTGGGCCCGGAAATCTCCTTCCGACACGACGCGACCCGTGTGTACTTGGCCGGCGTGGGTCTCGACCACGGCGTTGCGATAGTTCTCGGCGACGGTCAACGACGGAGCGACGATCGATTCGAGCATGTCACGCCGGCTGAAACGCCGCGCGACCATCGTCAATTCGGGCCCGACCGCCGCTCCCCGCAAGCCCGAGCGATGGCAGCGCATGCAGAGCGCATCGCGAAACACGTTCTGACCACGAGTCGCATCCCCGCCGCGCGCGTCGTTCTCATACAGCGGTGCGAGGTCGGCCAACGTCCAACGCTGCACGACGGCGCGAGCCGGCGGCAACGGTTCGTCGACCGCGGCCCGTTCTTTTACCAAGTCGCCAAGCGCGGCCAACTCGGCGCTCGACAGTGAAGCAATGGCATCGGTGCGCAGTTTGTCGCGCACGATCGGCAAGCCCTGGCCACCGAGCAGCTTGACCGAATCGTTGAGCTCGGCGAAGTACTGCTGCCGCTGCTCGATGGTCCAGCCGTGCTTGTGATTCCGCAGCGCCACGAGGCCCGTGAGGCGGTCTTCCTGCACCGGACTGTTCCACAGCGTGGTCACGACCCAGGGGATGAGTTCCGCCACTTGCAGCTCGCCCAACATCCGCGCGAGCCGGCGACGCCACTCGTCACTGGTACCGAGCGGAGTAATGTGCTTAACCGTGACCGTCGAGGTGGCCAAGGCGGCGAGCAATGGACGTTTGATGTCGGCCAAACGAGCTTCGACCAGCGCGGGATCGGCGGTCTGGATCAGTTCCAAAATCCGCAGCCAGGTGAATTGCTCGGGCAGGGCGAGTTTGTCGGGGGCATGTTCGAGCAAACGATCGAGCACCGCGGGCAATTGCTTCGCGTCGGCTCCTTGCACGAGCGACAGCAACGCCGCGAGCGAACGACGCCCCAGCGGTTCGTCCAACGCCCGTTGCTGCCACGAGTCGATCGGTTGTTGTTCCACCGCAGTTCGCGCGAGGCTGCGCAGCAGCGGATCGGGATCGGTCAACAAACTCCAAGCTAACCAAGTTGTATCTGGATCGTCATTTCGTATAGCACTCGCCAACTTGGACCTGGTTCGCAAGAGGTGAGTCCAGAAAAAGGTTGCACCTGTCTCGTGATTACTCGAACTTGGGTCGGGTTGGGGACGATTCAATAGTGGCGGGGGCTCGCTATTCAGATCGCCGGTGTACTCGATACGATACAGGGCCGACTGCGTCTTGCGACCGCCCGTGATCAGGTACATCGCGCCATCGGGACCTGCGGCAATGTCGGTGACATTCAGCGGTCGTCCCTGGGCAAACAACTCGGCCGCGGCGCGATACCCGATCCCGCGCGGAGCGAGATGCACGGCCAACACGCGACCATACGACCAATCGAGCACGTACAGGGCATCGCGATACTCTCGAGGAAACTTGAACGGGGTGCCGAACATGGCGGCGGTCGGCGAGCCCCGGCCGATGTCGAGCGTGGCGGGAGCAAAGTCGGGTTGATCGGCGATCCGCCCCGGCATGCGTCCGTTCGCCTCGCGATAGCCGTAGTCCGCGCCCGGGATCAGCTGCACGATCCGCGTAGGTCGATACCACGGCAGGCCCATGTCGTATTCGTTATCGGCATCGTATGTGAACAAGTCGCCCGACGGATGACACGCGATGCCATACGGATTGCGCAGCCCGGTGCAGTACAGCTCGCAGTTCTTGAAGTCAGCATCGGCTCCGATGACGAAGCCTTCTTTCTGAGGCTTACCACGACGCGACTCGCGCAGCGGCGACGTGCGGTCGTGGATCGGCACACCGGGGGCATCGACCGAGTCGCCGAAAATGGCGTAGAACTTTTGCTGCCCGCCCGGCGTCAGATCGTTGCGACCATGCCCCTCTTTACCCTCAAAGTGTCGTAGCTCCTGGCGTTCGACACACTCGCCGGCATCGTTAAGTCGCAGACGAAACATCCCTTTCGCACGATTGGCGCTGGCGTACAAATTGTCGCCGTCGTAGAGCAGCCCGCGACACTCGACGAGATTGACCGCGAGTGATTGAGCTTTGGTCACCGTTTGCCGCGACTTGTCGAGCGTGAACCGCAGCAAACCTTGCTCTTCGCGCGAGATTGTAATGCGGCCTTGTTTGTCGAACGCCATGCTGATCCACGAACCCTCATCCGGCTGGGCGTGGCGAACGAGCGTGACCTTGAACCCGGGCGGAACGGTGAGCTTCGCGGCGTCGATGCCGAGCGCGCCACCTTTCGATTGCTGCCATTGTTCGTAGTTCTCAAACGGCGAGATCGTGATCGAGCGTCGCCCCACGCCCCATAGCTCGGGCCGAACCGCGCCTCGATCGTCGACAGGCTTCGGCTGGGGACTCGCGCTCGTCGTTGCCGTCCAATGCGCGTCGGTGACGATCCGCGTCGGCTCGCCTTTGGCGCGCTCGACGATCAACGTCGCCGCGACCGCCGCGGGACCGCAACGTCGATCGACGAGCAAGGTCAGTTCATTCGCGCCACGTTGGAGATAATCGGTGACCACGATGTCCTGCGTGGGGCAGTACGGTTCGACGATCACCCGCGGCTGGCCGTTGATGACGAGCGTGGTGCGGCAGAAGTCACCGGCCAACCGCAACGTGGCGGCGGTGACGGGCTCGTCGATCGTGAAGCGACGCGTGAGCTGCGTCTGTACGTCGTTCGTCGTCGGTGGCCCGATCCAGTGCGGCAATGCGTCCACGTTCGTGGTTGTCGACTGAGCGGGAACCTGGGTCGACGCCACGCATGCTAAGAAGATCGTTGCGACGATCAAGCTCCACGAGCGACGTTTGAACGGCGAGTTCACGATGAGCATGGGACTTCTCAGCATCGGAGGGGGCAGAAAGGGGCACACGCGGCGTCACGAACGAGCGACGATTGAGAATATGCCACCTGACACCACGTCGCAACCAAACGATGCTGCAAGCGTGATGACTTTAGCAAACTGGTGTGCCATGCCCACGTCGCGCGGGCATGTATCGCGGTGAAAACGCATGTCCACGAAGACGTGGACGGGCCGAGAGACCCGTCCTACGGAAGAGATCGTTCAAATGCCGAACTGCCGCAGCACCAGCGAACAAATATCGATGTCGGCGACGTGCTCGCTGTCAAACACGCCGGGCTCCGAGGCAATGACCACGCTGCGTTGCGACTCGTGGCGCGGCGGCGCTCCGTGCGAACCCTTGATCCGCGTGGCGTCGAGCGGAATGCATTTGTTGACCGGATCGAAGTGCAGCTCGACCGGATCGTAACCCGGCTTGCGATGGATATCGACCGTGCGTGCAAAGCCCGGCGCTCGCGCGTCGTCGAGCCACCAGTAATACGCCTGCCAACTGTTGATCGTCGACGTGACCACGACCTCGCCGCTGCGAGCGTGATCCAACTCATACAACGCTTGATCGCCCCGGGTCAGCACCTCGCTCACGCCGGGCTGACCACGGAAGCAATCGACGACGCGCCCGATGTCGGCGCTGTCGCGGACAAACACGTGCGAGAACTGATGGTCGACCAAGGCCCAGGCGCGACTCGTGACCAGGTCGAGATGCTCGCCGTCAGCTTTCACGGTGACGTTGAGCAAGCCGGCCTGACGCAGCAACCGATTGGGATACAGCACCTGATCGACCGGTGTGATCGTGTACTCGCCCGCCACGAGGTACAACGTCGCGTCGGCTCCATAAGCGGCCGAGATGCCGTCGACCAATCGGCCGACGACCGCGTCCAACTCGCCGAGCGACTTGAGGGCCAACTCGCTGTCGGGTCCCGCTTTCTGTGCGGCGTAGTCGAGGTGCGGCAGATAGATATAGAAGAACCGCGGTTGATACGACTGGGCGGCATGCACGGCCGAGTCGGCAATCCAGGCGGTCGACAGGATGTTTGCTAGCGGTCCCCAGAAATGCTTCAACGGGAAGTGGCCGAACGTGTCGCGGAGCGTGCCGTAGAGCTCGGTGGGCTTGGTGTAGCACCACAAGGACTCGCTACCGTCGGGATTATGGATCGGAGCGGGTGTGCAGATTGTATCGGCTCCGCATCCTTTACTGTGTAGTGGGAACCAGACGGCCGAAGTTAGTTCCGATGACCGTTCGTGCAGCAGATCCCAGATCTGCGGCCGCTCGATACAGTCGTTCCAAGCGGTCCACATTTCCACCTCATGCCGCTCGCGCCAGTAAAAGCCATTGGCGACAACGCCATGCTCGCGCGGCGTGAGCCCGGTGGTCATGTTGGCTTGTACCGGACAGGTAACCGCGGGAAAGCTGGGAACCAGTGAGGCCATGCCCCCCCGCTCCGCAAGTCCACGGAGACGCGGCATGTGAGCCAGATCTTGCTGGCGCAAGCCCGGTACCGAGAGCAAAACGACGCGGTCAGCCATGGGTTGTTCCCTTGCATTCTTCAAGACCAAGAAAGGAAGCTCAGTCGATGAAGAAGTGTAGTTACTTGATGTTGATACTCGCGGGCCTGGCTAGCACCAGCCACGGCTACGAACCCGCTCCGTGTGGCCGGATCGCTCCGGCGGTGCCAGTCCTGACTTACTACGGTAGCCCGGCGGTCAATTACACGCCCGGCCATTGGTACGGCGCGGGGCCGCATTGCGGCTTCGGCGGTTGTGGACGCGAGCCGCTCGTGACGGCCAAAGTCTACTATCCCTGCCAGCCGGTTCGCAACGTGCTGAAGGCGCTCGCACCGTAGACCAACTGGCGTGTCCCGTAGCCGAACTCGCGAGAGTTCGGGTGGCGGTCGTGTCGGTAATCATGCCGAGTGAAACCATCGTGTGCCATGCCCACGTCCGCGTGGGCATGTTTCCCTGGTAACCAGCATGTCCACGAAGACGTGGGCATGGCACACGGTTTCCAGCGGTATCGCCTTGGTCGTGTCACAGGTTCCCCGAACTCAGGCGAGTTCGGCTACACGAGAAACTTTACGGTTCTCTCGCACCGTAGACGACGCTCGGGCCGGCAACGATAATGTGCGACACATTGTCCCGTCACCGGCCTGAGCTCGCGGCATGACCACTTTTCCACTATCGCGACGCGATCTGCTCGCATCTCTCAGCAGCGCGGCGCTCGTCGGTCTGTCGGCGAGCGCCGCGGCGGCTGAGAACGCGACGCCCGAGTTGATCGACGTGCATCTGCACATCGCCAGCTCGCGGCTCTCACGGTCGACGGGCAACGAAGCGCTCCCCGAGCCGTTCGATCAGACGTTGCAGCCCGGCGGTTTTGAACGACTCGGCGCACAGATCGCGCAAGAGCTGCGCGGCGCGGGCGTGACTCAGGGGTTGTGCATGCCGTCGACCGAGATCAGCGATGCCGATCCGCTCGGCATTCAACGCTCGCTCACTCAGGCAAAGCATATCGCCGGCGTGAAGCTGCACGCCATCGGGCTCGCCCATCCCGAGCGGTTCGATCTGGATCATCTCAAGCGAGTCGAAGCAGTGCTCGAGAGCGGCGCGGTCAAGGCGCTCAAAGCCTATCTCGGCTATTTGCACTATGACCCGTACAGCGTCGGTTATCGGGCGTACTTTCGCCTCGCGGCCAAGTACAAGATCCCGGTGATCTTTCACACGGGCGACACCAATTCCGAACGAGCCAAGCTGAAGCATGCTCACCCGCTGGCGATCGACGAGATCGCGGTTGATTTTCCGCACACGAATTTTGTGCTGGCGCACTTTGGCAATCCGTGGGTGCTCGACGCCGCGCAGGTGATGTACAAGAACCCGAACGTGTGGGTCGATCTGTCGGCGTTTCTCGTCGGGACGGCCGAGCAGTTTGCGACCATGCATCAAAGCGGCGTCGTCGAGCGGACTGTGGAACGCGTGCGCGAAGGGATCGAGTTTGTCGAAGCGAGCGACCGTTTTCTGTTCGGCTCGGACTGGCCGCTCGCGCCGATCGCGGCGTATCGCGATGTCGTGGCGAAGATGTTTCCGGCGAACGAACGAGCCGGCGTGTTTGCAGACAACGCCAAACGCTTGTTCCGCTTGAGCTGACGCAGGGCGCGGTCATTCTCTTCCGTAGGACGGGTCTCCAGTCCCGTCCGTGAAGTGGTGCAATCGATTGCGGTACGAACCGAACCCTGGACGGGACTGGAGACCCGTCCTACGGAAGACTGTGGAATGGATCACGAGTTTCGACCGACGGCGACGCTGGCGGCGCTCGAGTTGCGAGCGCGGTTGCTCGCGACCACGCGGCAGTTCTTCGCCGCGCGTGGCTTTCTCGAGGTGGAAACGCCCATCCTCTCGGCCGAGATTGTGGTTGATCGCCACTTGGAACCGTTTTGGACCGAACTCGACGCGGGGCCGTTGTCGCGCCGGCTGTATCTGCAAACGTCACCCGAGTTCGCCATGAAACGGCTCGTGGCCGCGGGTGCCGAGGCGATCTATCAAATCACGCGTGCCTTTCGCCAAGGCGAGATCGGTTCGCGTCACAACCCCGAGTTCACGATCGTCGAATGGTATCGGGTCGGTGACGATTACCACGCCGGCATGACGCTGCTCTCCGATCTGTGCGACGCCTTGCTCGGACTCGGCGCAGCCGAGCGGATCACGTATCACGCGGCGTTCGTTGAGCACGTCGGCGTCGATCCGCTGCGCGACGATATCTCCACGTTGATCGCCGCCACGGCCCGACATGGTCTCACGCCGCCCGAGAGTTTCCCGCGTGATGATCGTGACGTGTGGCTCGATTTTCTACTCACCGAACTCGTCGAGCCGCGGCTGGGTTTGACCCGTCCGGCGATTTTGCACGATTACCCGCCCACGCAGGCGGCGCTAGCCCAAGTGCGCCGCGAAGGCGACGTGTCGGTCGCGGAACGCTGCGAACTCTATGTGCGCGGCATCGAGTTGGCCAACGGCTATCACGAACTGCTCGACGCGAATGTGCTGCGCGTGCGCAATCGGGTCAACAATCAACTCCGCCGCGCCGATGGCCGTGCGGCATTGCCCGAGGAAAGCCGGTTGCTCGCAGCGATGGAACACGGCCTGCCGCCGTGCATGGGTGCGGCCCTGGGCTTCGATCGCATCGTGATGCTCGCCGCCGGCAAGAACTCGATTCGCGACGTGATCGCGTTTCCAATCGATCGTAGTTAGCGACTTAGAAAACGCGATCGGTCAGCAGTGGCTTAGTTCCACCACCAACGGTCATTGGCGGCCGGCGCGGCTTTCTCGCGGAGCGGCGAGATTTCGACCGAGGTCGTTTGATTCTGGACGACGGCGAACGGTTGAATTTCGACACCGCCCGAGGCGCTGAGCACAACGCTCGTCCCCTTCGACATCGACTTGGCAATCGTCGGCACATGCGACGGCGTGAAGTACTGAACCACCGGTGCGTCGTTGAGCAACGTCTTCAGATCGAGACCGGCCCGTTTGTCGAGTCGCTCGGCGGTGATGAGCGCTGCCACGATGCTCAAGTCCATCACGCCACGCAGCTGACCGAAGATCGGATCCTTGACCGCGAGCTCGCCGTACTTGGCGCTCATCATGTCGGCCCAACGCTGGCTCAGACCGCCACGTTGTGCACCGCGTTGCAACGAGCCATCAGCCTTGAGGTGATCTTCTTCGCTCATCGTCTTGACGCCCGGACCGCTCAATTCCCAGGCAAGCTTTTGTTCGTCATGGACCAGCGGCTCGTAGTTGGTCGTCATCCACCAGCGCGGCATCATGTTGTTCAGACCACGACCGCCGCCCGAGAGCATGCTCATGTAGCTCGGCAAGCCAGCGACGGGCGACTTGTCGAACGCCATCGCGATTCGCTTCATGCGATAGTCAGCCGCCACGAGCACGCGGGCCAAGTGGCTCGTCGCGGGGACGCCGGTCACGGTGATCGTCTGCGAACCGAGCGTGTTTTCGATTGCCGACTCGAGCGCCTCGCGGTCATTGCCCGCGGTCGTCAGAGTCTTCACAAACGCTTGTAAGCGTTCGATGCCCTCCTTGGTCGGATCGATCGAGCAGGTGAACGGAGCGCCGTTCGATTGCTGAGCGGCTCGCAGCGCGACCATCAGATCGTCGAGCAACAAGACCGGTCGGCCGGTCGTCGCACCGATGACAAAACCACGATCGTCGACCTTAAAGCCTTCGCCAAAACCGGCGAGCACCACGTCGTTACGCTCGGGATAGACAAAAACGTAGCGAATGTTTTGCAAACCGGCGAGGCATTCCATCTCGACCGGGATCGGTTGATTCGATTCGAGCCGAGCTCGCAACGCGGCTTGCAATGCGCGGAGCGAAACCTTGCGCAGCTCGGTGGCCGGGGCGAGGTCAGCTCGGTCATCCTGGATACCGGCCAGAGCACGGTTCAGCTGTTCGCGCATCCGCTGGGTGTCATCGACCTTGGCATTGCTGAGCATGCCGCGAGCATCGACCGACACGCCACCGACCTGCTGCTGCTGTGTTGCCACGAGGCAGCCGCCCGACTCACGCAACCGGATCCCTGGAATGTTGGCCGTCAACGTTCCCACGAGGGCAAACATCATGGCCACGTAGGGCAGCATGGGTAGGAAACGGAGCATACGCGTTTTCATATCGAGGCTCTCCGAAGCGGCGGGGCCGCCCACGAATCAGGCTATGGGGTACGAGCAAAACGGTTGGCAAACTCAGTGGCGAGCCCAAAACATCGCCGTTTACCGAGTGTCCAGGTCCTATCTTTCGATGCTAATCACGCTTCCAGGTCGTAGCAAGAAAACGTCCATAAGATAATGTCATTAGCCCATTAAACTCGAAACGTGGCCCGGCGACTTGACCGGCCCCCGGTCCAGGCCGAGACTATGGTTTGACCGTAGGTGCTTGACGGGAATTGACTTACGACTAGGAATCGCAATGAGTGACGCGACCCCGCAACCGTCTCCGGCGACGCCGCGCCGCCGTTCGCTCGGCAAATGGGCCGTGCGTTTGACCGTCGGTTTATTCGCTTTATTCGTGGCGTTGCCCTATTTGGCCAGCATCGAGCCGGGACGCTCGTGGGTCCTGCGGCGGATCTTTCCGAATGTCCGGGGCACGATCTCGGCCGAGAGCACCCAGTTTCAGTGGGCGGGCAACACCCGGATCGACGGGCTGCTGATCCGGTCTCCCGCGGGCGAGCCGACCGTGATGGTCGAGTCGATCGAGGTGGGGGTGCCGTTCTGGAAGTTTCTCTTGCCCGGGTCGGACTTGGGACAACTGACGATCATTAAGCCCGAGGTGAGGGTGCAAGTCCGCGACAACTCGAGCAACCTGGCCGAGACGTTTCCACCTCCGGCGAACCAAACCGCACCGACGGAATCGCAGCCATCGATCGCCGCCCCCGCCAAACCCTCGCCGCCGCGCCGCACCAGCCCCGTCGCGATCAACGTGCAAGACGCGATCGTCTCGTGGAACTTGCCCGGCACGGGCCAGACGCACAAGGTCGAGCACATCAACTTTCGCGCCAAGATCGTCCCCGCCGGCGTCGACGGTTTCACCGAAGCGACACTCGTGATCGAGCCGACGGTCGTGCTCGATCGAGTGAAGCTGACGCAGGCGATGAGTAACGACTTCTTGGCGTTCATCGCGCCGCCGTTTGCCGGAGTGACCAAAGTCGAAGGGGAAATCTCGCTGGCCTTGAACGGCGGAGCACTTCCGCTACACGCTCCGGGCCAAGGCAAGCTGACCGGGCAACTTGGTCTGCACAAAGTCTCGGCCAACCCGAGCGGCATTCCGAAACTGATCGCCGACAAGCTCAAGTTCCCCGCGCCGGATTTTGATTTCGCTCCCGAGTCGATCGTGCCGTTCGAGTTGAGCGACGGTCGGGTCACGCACCGCGATCTCGAGTTCGGCCTTGGCGGCTTACGCGTGCAGACGGCGGGCTCGGTGAGTTTGAAACGCCAGCTCGATCTGCTCGCGCACATTCATGTCCGTGCAACTCCGGAGCAAATCGCCGAGCGGCCGTTGCTCCGCGCTCTGAGCGAACGGGGCGTGTTGCTGCCGATCAAGGGATCGCTGCAAGAGCCGATCGTCGACAACCACTTGCTCGCCACCGAGGGACTCGACTTGCTCAGCACGGCGCTCGGCAACTGGCGCGATAACCAGCCCGAGAACGTGCTCGCCGGCGCGGCGCAGAACTTGTTCGAGTCGCTGCGGCAAAAGGGCATCATTGTCGCGCCGCCACCGACGACCACGCTGACACCGCCCGTGCCGGGGAAACCGGCTCCGGCCGGGACCGAAGTGTTGCCCGCGCCGCCGGGTCAACCTGCGACACCGCCGCCAGGTATTCCGCCCGAGGCCGCCGAGATCGGCAAGCAAGCGCTCGATTTGCTGCAAGAACTGGCCAAGCAGCGACGGGCGCGACTCGAGCAAGAAGCGAAGCAAGCGCCGCCCGGGAGCGTCGAGACGCCGAAGAAACGGCCGCTCGGCAAGCTGCTCGATCGCTTGAAGGCGCTCGAACCTCCGCAACCTGAGAAGCCGCAGATCACGAATCCGCCGTAAGCAGCGCGGGCGGGTTGAGCCCGTTTTTTTTAGGACGGGTCTCCGGGGCCATCCTGTAGTGATGTGTGCCATGTCCACGTCTTCGTGGACATGCGTTTTCACCGGGAAACATGCCCACGCGGACGTGGGCATGGCACACGATTTTGTCAAAAGGCATCACTACCGATTGTCCATAAATCTTGGCAACCCGAGAAGCCGCAGATCACGAATCCGCCGTAAGCAGCGCGGGCACGCTACTCGACCGGCGGCAAACGGTCGATTTTGATCTGCAAACGAGTCTGGTCGCTCACCGCTTTGCCCGCCCGCACGTCGGCTTCGGTGAAGATGGCCATTTGAATGATGCCATCGGGCGTGCGATTGCGATCGTAGGCGACATAAATCGTGCCATCGGTTGCTTGCACGCCGTCGGGATAGGTGAGGCCTTCGCGCTCGTCGAGCATGAGCCCGCCGGTCCACGAGAGTCCATCGTCGTCGGACACGAAGGCCATCAGCTTCTCGCGACCGGCTTTTTCATCGAGCCCGCCGTGCTTCACGAGCAGCAGCGCGCCCGACGCCAAGCGTCGTACAAAGAACCGACTCGTTGGATGACGCAGCGCCAGCTTCTCGACCGGCGTCCAGGTTTTGCCCTGATCTTTCGACACGGTCTCGCCCAGGCCTTGCACGCGGACCATCATCCACAGCGTCCCGTCCTTGCGTTCGACGATCATGGGTTCGTCGGGGCCGCGCATCTTGGGGTTGGGGATGTTCGCCGTGCCACGCAGCGAAAACGTCTGGCCTTGATCGGTCGAGGCGTACACGCGAATGCTGTTATCGACCTTCCAGATCGACGAAGTCAGCAACCAATCGCCGTTCGCCAAGACCGTCGGCTTGTTCAACATGATGCCGTCACCCAACCGTCGCGGCGTGGACCAGGTCGGCTGCGCGGCGTCGGGTTGATCGGTGTAGGTGGCAAAGATTCCATAGCGGCCATCCTGCAAACCTGCGCTCTGCCCCCAGAACACCCACAGTCGCTGTTGTGGATCGATCCAGATGCACGGCGACATCGCGCGCACGCCTTGCGTCGGCATGATCATCAGTGTCACAGCGGACCACGACTCGCCGTTGTTGTCGCTGTAGCGGACGATCTGGTAGTTGCGCTGGCTCTCGACATCGCGACCATAGACGACCCACAGTCGGCCCCGTGCCGTGCGTTCGATGCCCGGCACGCCTTGGCGATTGGTCGGCGGAATGTGCTGCTTCCACGGATGAACGAGCAACGTGGCCGGTTGCAACGCGATGTCGGAGTTCGTGGGCGACTCCGCGCCCGCGAAGCCGGTCAGAGTTGACGTCACGATCCCCAGGGCGACAAGTTGTTTCAGCATGGGCGGGGCTCTCCGCGAGGGCATGTTTCTCAGACTAAACGCCGGTCCACGCAGACGTGAACACGGCACGTCTCAACGATCAGCATCACGACTTTGGCTGCGGCGGACTGGGCAACGGCGCGGGAACCTGCTTGATCCAGGCGAGCAAATCGTTCAGCAGTTCGTCGCGCCGCTGAGGTTCGTCCCGGGCTCGATCTTGCGTCTCGCCCGGATCGGCGACAATGTTGTACAACTCGACTGCGCGATTGCTGGCGAGCTGATCACGACCGCCATCGAGTAGCCACTCTTCATGGTAGAGATGCAGCTTCCAATCGCCTTTGCGAATCACGCTGACTGGTCGCGTGCGGAATTCAGGGTCGCGGCCGCGCGGCACAGGACCTTGGAGATAGCCCGGGAAATGCCAGAAAATCGCCGACCGATCGAGCGACGTTTGACCGGCGAAGAGCGGCTGAAGATTCGCGCCGTCGAGCGGTCGGTCGCTCGGCAGTTGGGCACCGGCCAAGGCGGCGAACGTGGCGTAGAAATCGATGTTGATCACCGGCGTCGGACAGATCGTGCCGGGTTTGACGACGCCCGGCCAACGCACGATCATCGGCACCCGGATGCCACCTTCGTAGTAGCATCCTTTCTTACCGCGCAATGGTTCTTGCAATTCGTGCGTGCCGCCATTGTCGGAGGTGAACACGACCAACGTGTTTTGCTCAAGTCCCAGCTCGGCCAGCTTCTGCATGAGCCGTCCCACGCCTTCGTCGAGCTCGGCCAGGCATGCAGCACTTTCGACATTTTCGTGCAACTTCCCGGCGGGCTTTCGCTTGAACTTCTTGCTGGTCTCGGCGCGGGCCTGGAGCGGTGAATGAATCGCGTAGT
>JAEUIL010000061.1 GCA_016794255.1 Planctomycetaceae bacterium
ATCCGCGAGATATTGGCGTAAAGCCGCGACCGGTGGATGAAAGCAAGTCTTGCTTCAGGGCACATCACGCGGAGCGTGATGGATACTCTTTTTTCAATCAGCGATGCCAGCGGAGTCGCAAGCTGTTGGCGACCACCGAGACGCTGCTCGCGGCCATGGCGATCGAGGCGGCGATCGGCGGCAGTCGCCAACCGAGCCACGGCTCGCCGAGTCCCATCGCCAGCGGTAGCAGGATCAGGTTGTAACCAAACGCCCAAGCGAGGTTCTGCCGAATCACACGCAGCGTGGCCCGAGCCAGTCTCACCGCACGTCCGACGCCGCGCAGATCGCTTTCGATCAACACGATCTTGGCGGCCTCGATCGCCACGTCAGCCCCGGTGCCGATCGCGATGCCGACATCCGCGGCGATCATCGCCGGAGCGTCGTTGATGCCATCGCCGACGAACGCCAGCTTGTCGCCGGTCTGCCGCAACTGGTTGACGCGGGCAACCTTGTCTGGCGGCAACATAGCTGCATCAAACCGCTCGATGCGCAACGACTGAGCCACACTCCGCACGGTCGTTTCGTGATCGCCCGAGAGCAAAATCAGTTGCAGGTTGAGCCGGCGCAGCTCGTCGAGCGCCACGCGACTGGTGTCGAGGATCGGATCGGCGACGGCGATCAAGCCTCGATATTGGTCGTCGGCCACGAGCAACACCGTCTCGCCTCGCGCGCGATGAGCGTCGATCGTCGTTTGCTGTGCGGCGAGTTCGATGCCGTGCGACTGTAACAACTTCTCGTTTCCGATCAGACACGTGCGCCCCTGCACTTCGGCGGTCACACCTTGACCCGCGATCACTTGCAGATTCGTGGCCGCGACCGGCGCGAGTTGACGCTGAGTTGCGGCGGCGACGACACACTTGGCCAGCGGATGCGTGCTGAGTTGCTCAATGCCCGCGGCCAAGGCCAGCAGCGCGTCGGCGGGCAACTCACCGCTCGGCTCGACCGCGACGATCTCGGGCCGACCTGCGGTCACGGTGCCGGTTTTGTCGAGCACGACGGTCGTGACCTCGGCCAAGGTTTCGAGCGCCGCGGCATCTTTGATCAACAGCCCCTCCTCGGCCCCAACACCGCTGGCGACCAGCACGGCCGTCGGTGTCGCGAGGCCCATCGCACACGGACACGCCACGACGAGCACCGCCACCATGGCCGACAGGCCCGATTGCCAATCTTGAGCAAACAGCCACCAGCCGAAGAACGTCGCGAGTGCCAAGATCAACACCACCGGCACGAACCGTCGCACGATGCGATCGGCGAAGCGTTCGATGGGGGCTTTCGACTGCTGCGCTTGTCGGACAAGCTCGATGACTCTGTCGAGCGTCGTGCCACCGAGCGCCGCGGTGACTTCGGCAGTCAACGAACCCGGGCCGTTGATGGTGCCGGCGAGAATCGTGTCGTCCGCTTGTTTATCGATCGGCAGCGACTCGCCCGTCAGCCACGACTGATCGACCGCACTCGCGCCACTTACGATGCGAGCGTCGAGTGGCACGCGCTGTCCTGGCGGCACCACGATGGTCTCGCCTTGACGCACGCTGCTGACCGGCACGACGAGCGGCTGACCGTCGCGGATCACGGTGGCTTCGACCGGCGCGAGATCCAAGAGCCGACGGATCGCTTGCGACGCCCGGCCTTTGGCGAGTGATTCGAGCCATTTACCGAGCGTGATAAACACGAGGATCATGGCCGCGTCCATGAACAGCATCGAGTGTTCGCCGGTGAACGCCTCGTGGATGCCGCTCGCCATCGCCACGGTGGTGCCGACCGCCACGAGGGTGTCCATATTCGACGTGCCGAGCCGGGCCAATCGCACGGCCTCGCGCAGATACGGTATGCCCAGCGAACGGTAGATCAGCAGCGCCAAGAAGCCTTGGAAGAACATGCCCGCGATGTGATCCGTGGGATGGGCATAGTGCCAAACCACGAGCGGAATGAGCAGCGTGCCGCCATACAAAAACCGACTGCGCCACATGACTTGCTCGCGTTCGAGCTGTTCGCCCAAGGCACGTCGGGCCGAGTCGTGCGTCGCCAATTGAGCGTGAAAGCCGGCACTCTCGACGGCGCGCACGAGATCGTCGATCGCCGCGCGGCGCGGATCGGCGAGGACCGTCGCCTCGTGCAAGGCCAAGTTGGCCCGAGCCGCCGAGACCCCCTCGACACCGGATAACGCCCGTTCGACGTTCGCCACGCAACCGGCGCAGTGCATCCCCTCGACGCTCAGTGTGACCCGTTCACCCGCCGGAGCCGGATCGCGCGGCGGAGGGGTCAGCGACAGTTGAACCACGTCCTTCGCCATGGCGGTGACATTCGAGAAGGCGTCGAGTTCAAAACTTCCCGTCGCGGGTTTCAAAATGCGTCGGCTTGCCGAGCGACGCTCCGCCGTGGATCACCCAGTTGGCGATCCAACGAATCACGTGCTCGATGCTCACCCGCGGATAGCCGAACAAACGGTGTCCCAACTGACCGTTGGAAATCAAGGCCGTCGGCGACTCGTGGCCCTCGAAAGTGACGGGGCGATGCATGATCGCGCCGAGTTCCTCGGCCACGCGTCGCACGCTGAGAATTTCTGGCCCGGACAGATTGAACACAAACGGAGGCGATGCCGTGTGAGCCAGGGCTGCGAGCGAGGCGGCGTTCGCGTCGCCCTGCCAAATCGCGTTGAAGCAACCGGTCGCCAGCGGCACCGGCTCGCCGCGCCACACTTGTTGCGCGATGTCGACAATCACGCCGTAACGCAACTCGTTGGCGTAGTTCAACCGCACGATCGAGACCGGCATGTTTTGTGTGCGGCAAAAGTGCTCGTACATCCGCTCGCGGCCCAGGCAGCTCATCGCGTACTCGCCGACCGGGTTCAGATCGTCGTGCTCGCGCGAACCGCCCGACACGACCGGGGCGAGCGGATACACATTGCCCGTCGAAAAGGCGACGATTCGGCTGCGGGCGAAACGTTCGGCAATCATGCCGGCCAGGTACGTGTTCATGGCCCACGTGCGAGCCTGGGCTCCGGTCGAGCCGAATTTCATGCCCGGCATTGCGATCACGTGCGGACAATCGGGCAGCGCCGCCAATTGTCGCGCGTCGAGCAGATCGGCCGAGATCGTTTCGACGCCCCACTCGTTCAAGCGCGATTTGAGCACCGGATCGCTGAAGCGCGAGACGCCGATGACCCGGCGTTTGACTCGAGCCGCGTGGGACGCCCGCACAGCCATCCGCGCCAAGGTTGGTCCCATCTTGCCGCCGACGCCCAGCACCAGCATGTCCCCCTCGAGCTTGCCCAAGGTCTCGATCACCTGCGGCGACGGTTCGCTGAGCAGTTCTTCGAGCTGTTCAACCGAGTTGACATGCTCGGGGAGCGGGTGCGGCGCGTGATTCACGGATGCGATTCTCCAGGAGGTAACGTCGAGCGTGATTCGATCGTAACGCTCTCTAGCGGTTGCGGTCAAATCCCGGCACAATAACCCCAGTGATCGTGATGCCTTTGGAAAGAGTCGTGTGCCATACCCACGTCGCGTGGGCATGTTTCCTGGCCGTTGACGTTGGTTCATCGTTCGCCCGAGTGTCGTCCATGACCGCAGTTGCCCATCCGCTCGATCCTTTGTTCGAGGAAGCCTTGACCCTGCATCGCGCGGGTCAATTCGCGGCTGCGGCTCAACGCTACGAACAGATGCTCGCCAGCGACCCGAACTACGCGAAAGCGTGGCACGTGCTGGGGCTAGTGCGTTTTCAGACGGGCGATCCCGTGCGGGCCGTCGAGTTCATCCAGCGAGCGATTCAACTCCGCAACGACAACCCGGTCTACTACGGCAATCTCGGCAATATATTGCGCAACGTGGGTCGCCACATCGAAGCGGTCGGCGTGCTCGAACGGGCCGTCGCTCTGGACGCGAAATACTTCGATGCCCGAGTCGCGTTGGCGTCGTCACTGACGGCAATTTGTCGCGCCGAGTTGGCCGTGCCCCACTTTCAGAGCGCACTCGCCGACCGCCCGCAAAGCGCCGAGGTCCACTCGGGTTTGGCTCACGCTTTGTGCGAAATGGGGGACGCCGACGGGGCTCGCCGCGAGTATGCCGCGGCGCAAGCGTTGGTCCCATCGCCATCGACCCAGGTGCTCGCGGCAACGCAACTTCCCTCGGTCTATCGATCGCATGCTGATTTGCGAGCCTGGCGGGAACGGTTGGAACATGAGGTCGACGCATTGCTCGCGGCCGGTGTGCAGGTTGATCTCAATCAGCATAACGCGTTGCCCGTGTTCAGCCTGGCGCATCAAGGGTTCAACGATGTCGACTTGATACGCAAGATAGCACGGCTTTACAAGCCGGCGACGATCACAACTCCGCCCCAACGTCCGCCGCAAGCGGCTGGCAAGATTCATGTCGGTTTCATCTCGGCGCACTTTCGCGATCACACGATCGGCAAGCTGATGCGCGGGTTCATCGATCATCTCAATCGCGATGACTTTTATGTGACCGTCTTCTCGATCGGGTTCCACGATGACGAAACGGCTCGCAAGATTCGCGCGGGTGCCGATCAATACGTTCCCTTGTCGGCCGATCACCACGCCGCTCGGCCCACGGTCGCCGCGATGAGCTGCGATGTGTTGTTCTACACCGACATTGGCATGGACCAGACGACCTATGCCCTGGCGTTCTCGCGATTGGCGCCGGTGCAGTGTGTATCGTGGGGACACCCGGATACGACGGGCATCGAGACGATCGACTATTTTGTATCGAGCGAATTGTTCGAGTCAGCCGAGGCCGACGCTCATTACAGCGAACAGTTGGTGCGACTGCCGACGTTGCCGTTCTGCTATTATCCGCCCGAGCTGCCGAGCGGCCTGCCCGGACGAGCCGCGTTGGGCCTCGATCCGGCGGCACATGTTTACTGCTGTCCGCAATCGATCTACAAGTTCCATCCCGACTTCGATCCGGTCATCGCCGAGATTTTGCGGCGCGATCCGCTCGGTCAGTTGGTGCTGATTCAATGGATCTATCCGCTGCCCGACGAGGTGCTGCTGGAACGCTGGCGCGGCACGATGCCCGATGTCGTAGACCGCGTGCAGTTCGTACCGCGCATGTCGCAGCCGAAGTTCATGAATCTGCTCGCGAGCAGCGATCTGCTGCTCGACCCGTTGCGGTTTGGCGGCGGTAACACGAGCGCCGAGGCGATCGCACTGGGCACACCGATCGTCACGCTACCGGATGAGTTCATGCGCAGCCGGATCACCGCGGCGTTCTTTCGACAGATGGAAATTCCGGAGCTGATTGTCGACTCGCCGGAGAGTTACATCGAGCAGGCAGTTCGCCTCGGTACGGATCGCGCCTACAACGCGCAGATACGCGAGCGGATTCTGGCAGCGCACGGGCGGTTGTACGAAGATCGCCGCGCGGTGCGGGCCCTCGAGGACTTTTTTCGTCGTGCGGTTCAAGGGAATCGTCCGTGAAGATCGCGATGCAGTTGTGATGGCATCACGTACGCGAACGAACTAAGCATTCGACCACGCCGCCAGACAGGCTCGCGCCGCATTCTCAAGACCGTCACTTTCCTCACTCAACGCTTTGACCACCCGGCAGCGAGCCGCCACCGATCGGTCGTCGAGCAAGGAGCGAATGACCTGCGCCAGCCGCTCGCCGCGAAAACGTTTGGGCGGCAGACCGGTGCCCACGCCCAACTCTTCGACGCGCGCAATGTTGTCGAACTGATCAAAGCCGAGCGGCATGATCACCTGCGGCACTCCAGCGGCCAGGGCCTGCGACAACGACCCGATGCCGCCGTGATGCACGAGCAGGTCGGCCCTCGGCAGCAACCAGCGAAACGGCACAAACCCAAAGTGCCGCACGTTGTCGGGCAACGCACGTGGCAATTGCTCGGGGAACCGCGTCAGCAGCACTCCGCGACGACCCAATTTTTGGCACGCCTCGACCGCCGCCTGAAAAAACTCGTGCCCAAACACGTTGGCTGAGCCCGGCGTGAAGACCAACGGCCGCGAGCCCGATTCGACAAACTCGACAAGTTCCGGCGCGGGCTCGTGAACGTCATCTTCACTGTATAGTGGAAAGCCGGTCAACTCGGTCTGCTCGGGCCAGTCGGGCTGTTTTGCCGCGAACCACTGCGGAAACATCGCCAACACCTTGAGCGGCGAGTGCCACCAATCGCGATAAACTCCCGAGACCGGCGGCAGGCCCAGTTCGGCGCGAAACACGTTCAACCACGGGCACACCATGCGGTCGATGACGAGTTGGTCGGCCAGATACCACTGCAGATGTCGGAACCACGCCGGCCCGCGATGCACGCACATCCCCGGCAGTCGTGGCCCCTCGAAATCACTGCGAAATAGCGAGGGGGACAGATGCACCGTGACCGCCGGAATGCCGAGTTTGTCTTGAGCAAGCCGCGCACCAAAGGCCAGTGACGAACCGACAATCAAGGTCTCGCCGGGCGTGTGATGCGCTTCGATCGCGCGATACATCGGCTCGACGAGCGGCCGCACCGCCACGTTCATCACCGTCCTCGGTCCGCGCAGCGAGTGCCAAATGTCGCGGTTCTGCACGACCTCGGAATGCTCGAGCGACGGGAGCGGATTGACGAACTCGCAGCCGGCCTTGGTCACGAGTTGCTCAAAATACCCGGCGGTTACGATGGTGACTCGATAGCCCAGCCGCCGTAACACGCGCCCCAGGCCGACAAACGGATGCACGTCCCCCGCGCTGCCCACGGTGCAGAGCATGATATGACGCAGTTGCCCGGCCGGATTGGATTGCAT
>JAEUIL010000617.1 GCA_016794255.1 Planctomycetaceae bacterium
GAGTCGTCCGCCCGAGACAGCCGGCGAACCGGTGAACCCGCCGCCGGTTTCGTACTCCCACAATTTGTCGCCCGTGGTCAAACGCAGCCCGACCACTCGGCCATCGCCCGTGCCGACAAACACCCGGTCGCCGACGATCACCGGCGAAGCGTCGATCTGCGTCTTGGAAGGGAACGACCACTTGAGTTTGCCGTCCGCGGCGTCGATGGCGTGCAATTGACGATCGCGTCCGCCGATGACCACGATGCCATCTTTCACAGCGGCGGAGGATTGAAACGGACTTTTGCGACGCGGTTCGTACGTCCAAGTAATCTCGGGCTTCTTCCAATTCACCGCCAGGAACGACGCCCCCTGGGTGCCAAAGTAGACCATGTCGCCGACCGCAGCGGGCGTGGCGTTGGTGGGGTCGTTGATCGGCAGCACCGCGACGGCCTTACCGGTGTCGATATCGATGACGTGAAAATTGCCGTCGCAGCCGGCGAGGAACACGCGATTCTCAACCACGGTCGGCATGCATTGAATCTGATTTTCGATCGCGTACTTCCACAGTTCTTTGCCATCGCTCGCCTGGCAACAAAACAGCGAGCCATCCTGTGAGCCGAACAGGACACGATCTTGGTAGAAGTTCGCGCCGGCGCTGATTTCGGCATCGGTCGACTTGCCCCAGATTTTCTCGCCCGTCTTGGCGTCGAGACAGACAAACGCGCCGTCGCAATCACCGATGAACACGCGCCCCTCGCGCACCGCTGCGGCCGCTTTGAAGCCGAGTTCGGTCTTGAACTGCCACAGTTCACCGCCGTCGGTCAGTTTCAACGCTCGTAATGGACCATCGAGCCCGCCGATGTAAATCACCTCGCCGACAATCGCTGGCGTGCTCTCGAACATCGCGTCCTTGAACTTCAACTTCCACAGCAACTCGGGTTGATCGGGCAGCGAGCCGACCGCAACGCCGTCACCGGCCGGGGTGTTGCGGAAGAGGGGCCAGTCCGCTTGAGCGGGAATGACGAATGTCGCATGAAGATTGACGAACGAAGCAAGCATGATCCATGACGCAAGGCCCAAGCGACTTGGTAGTCGGGGGACAACTTGGTCAGCGGCGCTTCGGCATTCTCGGAAGCTTGGTGCTTGGGCCTTGGTCATTTCTCTTCCCACCTTAGCGCGACCGACGGTCGCGGCTTTATGATCGGATACCGGCCACGGAACTACATCGCGGCTTCGTACAACGCGAGCAATTCCGCCTCTCCTACCTTACGCGGATTGAAGGTGCCCGTCCATTGTTTGGCGGCGTCTGTGGCGAGTTGGGGGAGCTTGGCCGGTTCGACCTTTAAGTCTCGTAATCGAGTGGCCAAGCCGGCGCGGGCCGCAAACTCGGTCACCAAGGCACAGAGCCCATCGACTCCCTGGACGCCGCGACCGTCGATGCCGGTCAAGCCGTCGAGCAACTCTTCGTACCAAGCAGCGTGGACTTCGGCATTGAACCGAATCACGTGAGGCAGCATCACCGCGATCGCTTGGCCGTGCACCACGCCGTAGTGCGCGGTCAACGGATTGGCGAGCGCGTGCGTGGCACCGAGCATCGAGAACTCGATCGCAAAACCCGCCAGACACGCCCCCAGCTGCATGCCGCCACGAGCCTCAATGTCGCTGGGGTTCTGCAGCACGTGCAGAAAATTCTCTTCGAGCAATCGCCATGCTTCACGACTGTACAGCAGCGACATCGGATTGCGCTTGGTCGTGACATACGTCTCGAGCGCGTGCGCCACGGCGTCGATGCCCGTCAGGGCCGTGACCTTGGTCGGCTGGGTGACGGTCAGCGCCGGATCGAGCAGCGCGATGCGAAACGCGGCCTTTTTGTCGCCGCATGCCATTTTCACATGCGTCTCGGCGTCGCTGATTAGGGCGAAGGATTGCGCCTCGCTGCCGGTGCCCGACGTGGTGGGAACGGCGATCATCGGCAGCATCTCTTTGAGTGCCTTGCCGACGCCCCAGTAGTCCTGTATCCGCCCGCCGTTGGTGTAGATGAAGTTGATACCCTTGGCACAGTCCATGCTGCTGCCGCCACCGAGACCGACGATCAACTCCGGCTCGAACCGCCGGGCGAGTTCGACCCCTTTATCGACACACGCCGTGGTGGGGTTTTGCTCGACACCGTCGAACAGTTGGACCTCGATTTTCGCCCGACGCAGAGCGGCCAGACCATGCTCGGCGTGACCCGCGGCGACAATGCCCGGATCACTGACGACGAGCGCTCGCCGTGCGCCAAGTTCGCCCGCCAATTCCCCCAGCGAGTCGACCTTGCCCGGGCCGAACACCACACGGGTGCGCATTTGGAAGTCGAAGGGGAGCATGGCGGGGGGCGGGAGAAAGTAGGCAGTTGGCAGAGGGCAGTAGACAGTTAAGAGCTGCGGAGTGAGTTGGAGGATTGGCCGACTTCAGGATGCAACTGACGGGCCGCGACAGGCGAGGAACTAGGAAATCCAGGTAACAGTTAATCACGCGTAACCGGCGACAAAGCCGCCGGCTTGGTACTCAGCCTACTGCCCTCTGTCTACTGCCTACTCTCCCCCGCCTACTCTCCGCCTACTTCGGCACGCGCTCGGCACCGGTCTGGTACGCCCGAGCGCGGAACAAGAAGTCGACAATGTTGCCTTCGTGCGGTTGCAGCCAGTCGAGCTTGATCGTCGGAATCGCGCCGATGTTCAAACGGTCGATGTGCGTGCAATCGGTCAACTCTTGCGCCCACGCCTCGTTCTTGGTGATGGCGGTGCCCACGAGCGTCGGACCAATCGCCTCGATCATCTTCTCTTGCGGGCATTGCACCACGGTCGAGAACGGGAACATGTACTCGTCCTTGGCGATCGCCTTGTCCGGGCTCTCGCAATGGACGATCGTGGGACGCAAGTACGCTGCTCGGCCTTTCTCGACCAAACGCGGACCATAATCGCCCGTGGCGTGCCAGACGCCCGACTCGTTGAACTTGCTCTCGATCATCTTCCAGATCGAAGCGGCCGCGTTCGGAATGGTGAACGCCGCGAGACCAGCCTTCGGATCGTCCGGCGGCAGCGCTTCGATCGGCCCGATCTTCTCGGCAATGGCCTTGGCGATCTCCTTCGTGTGACGCGAGGCCCAAACGCCCGAGCAGTTGATGCAGCCGCGACCGCTGTTGAGATAAACGCTGTCGCAGATCAGGTCGATGTACTTCGGCCATTCGTCGACACAATCGTCGCCGATGAGAATCTTGCTGAAGCCCGGACCGTGCGCCTGCACCTTCGGGTTGCCTTTGTAACGCTCGACGGTCGCGGTGCCACCGAAGATCATCGCGCGATCGACGTTCGACAACACCGACGCACCGACTTCGGCGCCGCCTGGATAAATCGAGATGGTCTCGCGCGGAATGCCGGCCTCGAAGAACGCGGCCGCCATGCGATACGGTGTCCACGGCTCTTGCGGCCCCGGCTTGAGCACCAAGCCGACCTGCATCGGAATAACCGGCAGCCACAGCGTGTGCACGCCCGGCGAATTCGACGGCAAAACCAACCCGAGCACCGGCGATTGGGCCTGATAGCTCACGATCACGCCGCGGCTTTCCATGCCGAACCCGCGGCTGAGCACCATCGGGTCGAGCCCGCGGGTGAGGGCGTCGAGCATCTTGTCCATGTTGTGCAAGACGAAGTGGTTCTTCGACATGTTGAACTTGCACATATGCTCGGGCAAGCCGGTCGAAGCCGATTGCTGGCGAGCGAAATCGTCGGGCGTTTGTTGGCCATCGCCCATCGGCAGCGTGGCGTTGAGATACAAGTCGGCGGCGTTCTTGATCTTTTGGATCAGCTCGGCCGGCGGAATCTCACGCAGCACTTTTCGCGCGCGACTGGCCAGACGCATGTCCCGCGCCAGCATCGCCCCGGTCGCCTGACCGACCTTCGCGATCGGCTCGCCGGTCAAGAAGTGATTGACGGTATCGAGTTCGTACGACTCGTAGGGTTGACCCCAGCGGAGCGGTTGGATGGTGAGCATGAGTGATCTCGAAGGGAAACTCTGAGGGTAATTTCAGTTATTGTCTACGGCACCGAGGGAAGAGGAACATTAACCTCGACCCAAGTGCAAAGCTCTTCGCCGCCATCATCGTCCACATCGAACGTGATAGAATGCGAAGGATTGGGAAGCGTTTCGCCGTGCTGTTGCATCAAGTCCAAATGAAGCTCAATGGCTTCGGCGATCATTTGCTTGGCATGCTCAACCGTGGAGCCAGTGGCAATGCAGCCAGGTACATCGGGTACGTCTACACAGTAGCCCGTTGAAGTCCGCCGAACCATTACGATGAAACGCATAACACACCTACTTCGGTGAGTCGATTCCAGCTTGTTTGAAAACCGACGTGGCAATTTTGGGATGAACGTCGTCGCTAAGATGACCGGCAACGGTGACCGTACCGGGTTTCGTTTCGTGACGAAACTGACGGTGGCTACCCGTTTGGCGAACCATTTCCCAACCATCTTCCTTGATCACTCTCAGCAACTCACGAACTTTCCATGGCATAATTGTCCAGCCCGGTCACTGGAGAAGCCGAGTACCGCGACCAACGGTCGCGGCTTTGTGCTCGGCCAATCTACGATCGTCTAGTACACACCCACCGTCGTCGCTTCGGCCAGTTCGTGGAACGGCCGCACGCCGCTCACGCCGTCCCAGGGATACTTCATAAACGGCTCTTCGCGCTCGCCTTCGTCACGCTCCATGAAGCCCGGCACAAAGAACTCTTTGGTCATCGTGTACAGCTTCACACGACCGGTCTGGCCGTAACCGACGACTTGATTGTAATCCTTGAACTCGACCACCTCGACCACGGCCCGAGGCTGCGGCGCGTAGTAGCTGATCTTATACTTGTCGGCGGCCGTGACCGGCTTGCTCGCCGCGAGGCCCATCAGCGTGTTGCCATAGGTCGGCGTCATGTAAATGTCGTCGAGATACTCCTCGGTAATGAACCGAGTCCATTGCGGCGTGAACTCGGTACCGCCCGAGAAAATGCCGCGGATGCCGGTGTCCTTGAGCCGCTTGCCTTGCTTCTCGAGCTTCAGGCACAGCGATTCGAGCAACTTCGGCGTGGTGAACATGCACTTGATATCGTGCCCGGCACTGAGAATGGTCAGCGCTTGGTCGATGCAATGTTCCTTGTACGCTTCGAGGTGCTCCATCCAGCCTTTCTTGATTAGCTTGATCACCCACCGCGGATCGAGATCGATGCAGAAGCAGATGCCGCCGCGATATTGGCACAAGTGCTCGACGGCCAACCGCAGACGTCGCGGGCCCGAGGGTCCGAGCATCAACCAGTTCGCGCCTTTCGGAAAGTACTCGTCCGGCAGCGTGTGACTGAACAATTCGTAATCGAGGCGATGATCTTCGATCACCATGCGGCTCTTCGGAATGCCGGTGGTGCCGCCGGTCTCGAACACAAACGTCGGCTTGCCCGCCAAACCCTTGGGGATCCAGCGATTGATCGGCCCACCGCGGAGCCATTCGTCTTGGAACTCGGGAAACTTCTTCAGATCGTCAAAGGTTTTGACTTCTTTGAGCGGATCGAATTTCAGCTCCGCCTTCTTGGCCAACCAGAACGGCGAGCCGGTCGACTCGTGGAAGTGCCACTGCACGTGTTCGTAAGCATGGGCATCGAGTTTTTCACGGGCGGCCTTTGCGGCGGCTTGAACATCGCTCATCGGAGCTCCTTCGAGACGGAACAATATGGACCTAGGAAGATGTCTATCAACGGCGAGCCAAGCTCGGCCGAGTACGGTGCTATGGCAACTGCCAGACCAAGGTGGGCAATCAGGCAGAGGCAAACTGCCAATTGTCTTCGGAGCCGAACTCGCCAGAGTTCGGGAGTCGTGCTTCAAGGCAACGACCCGAACTCT
>JAEUIL010000643.1 GCA_016794255.1 Planctomycetaceae bacterium
GCACTGAAAAACAAGGTTCCACCGGCGTTTACCAGATTTGAGGGCGAGATGCCGGACTGAACGAGGACCGTACCGGAGCTGGTGCCGTCACTCTTCCAAAGACTCGTACCATTAACACCATCGAATGCTGAAAAGTACAAAGTGCCGTTAACGTTGGTAAGGTTGAACGGAGAAGAGCCTAACCCACCCGTGATTCCGCTGTTGGATATGAGTCCACCCTGGTAGATGTCGGACACCAATCGGGTACCACCGAGCGTGCCATCGGTGGCCCAAAGCTCTGCGCCAGTTGGTGACGTGATTGCCGAGAAGAACGCCTGATTGCCTACGACCGTGAGACTGCTAACGGTCGAAGTTCGACCGCCGGGACGTATGTCGTTCAAGAGGAATGTGCCAGCGCTCGTGCCATCGGAGCGCCACAATTCAACGCCGTAGTCAGGATGATAGGCCGTATAAATCGCTACATTGCCCAGCATCACCATATTCGAAGGATCGCTGTTAGCCGGCGCGGTGTTGATATCGCCAAGCTCCGCAAGCGCTTCCTTCTGATTGACTGCAATTGCGATCGTACCCAATGAACTCAGCGGATCGGCCAGACCGCGTGATGTGCCATTATCAGTGATTGTGAACGCGATGGTGCCTCGTCCGCCATCAGCGCCAGGCAAGAACCGCAAGCCGCGGAACTCGGTCTCGCTGAGGGTTGCGCCGACCGTGAGCGGAATCAAGTCGCCAGCGCGCACGACCGATCCCAGCAAAGAATTGGGCAACGCATTGATCGTAAATTGCAACGACTGCCCCACTTCATCAGTGCCGCCGCCGCGACTGACGGTGAAGTTTTGCAACTGCATCGACGCGACACTTGTGCCTCGCACGGCCGTGTAATTTTGACGCACCGCGGATGGGGCGTCGTTGATTTCACGCACCGTGATCCGCACGGTTTCGATATCGTTGCTAATCGAACCGGTTGACGAATACGAGCTGCCAAGCGCTCCGCCATTGATGCCAACAGTTTGATCCCAGGCGCGGAATGACAGGGCAAACGTAGCGGAACCCACTAAGTTTGCCGGGGGCACCAAACGCACGCGGTTCAGCGGATCGTCGGCAAGGAGCAACATCGACGTGGCCGTCAATGTCGTAGGCACCGCCAGCCAGGTGACGCCACCATTCAACGAATACTGCATGGTTCCGAGTGACGTATCGAATCCTATGATCGCGATGCCGCGGAACGGAACGCCATCGGCGTCGGTGATGGGGTTGCCGCCCGCTCCCGTCGCCAGCAAGTCCGCAATCGACATGCCGGTGTTCGTGAATTGATCTTCGTCGATATCATTAAAGTGCGTGTCGCCAGTAGTGTTCAACACCGGCGCTTGATTGAATAAATTGACGTAGATTTGCGTGTTAAATGCGATTAATGGATTGCCCAGCACGTCGAGAATTGCACCTGCGGAGATCGACGCGGTGTAGGCATTGTCAGCAAAGCTACTCGCGAAATTGAAGTCGATCGTGTCGCCATCGACGACCGTATAGCTGATCGGAGTCAAAGCGCCGAGGGTCAGGTCGTTGGCATTGAGCGAACTGAGCAAAATCGGTCGATTAAAATCAACCGTGATCTTACTTGTGCTAACGCGAACCTGCGCCTCGCTATTTGGTGACGTTGCGGTAACGGCGAATGCGGCCGGAGTTGGCGTGGCACCGGTGATGCTCAGCGCGTATTCACCTTGCCCCGCCGTAGCCCGCACGCGGACCACGTATTCACCGGCGCTCGTTACCAGATAGCTGAGCTGCGCATTTCGGCCATCCACCGCTCCGTTGTCGTTGCTCGCCAGCAGGACTCCCGCCGCGTTGTAAATGTCAACCGCGGGATCCAGAGTGTTTACGAAATCGAGGGTGCCGTCAGCCGGTGTTTGCGTGAGCAAGCCCAAGGTTGCCCCGGCTGCGACGTACACGCGGAAGTAATCCTCGTCGGGATCGCCCCCTTCGCCGCCTAGCCCCTCTGAATTGAACGTGCTGACCACGAACGTCCGCTTTAACGCGAACGTGTCTAAATCGAACACGGACACGGTTCCGCCGAACGATGTATAGAGTCCATCGCTGAGCACTGCCATGCCTTCATTGGTGTCCGACAGCGTCGCCAATGAAGTGGATTGGCCCGTGACCGGGTCGATCGAGAAGAGCGTGGTACCCGCCACCGCGAGTAACTTGTCTTTATAGAACGTCAAACCCTCGGCGATGCCACCGAAGGGCACAAACGACCGCTTTACCGCGCCGCTGACATAATCCAACACCGTGATCTGACCCGAGAGCGAGTCGGACAGAATAAAAATCTCGCCATTGGCGTAACTCATGCCGCTCACGCCAAGGCCAGCCGGCTTAGCAATCGTGCGCAGGACGGCACCCGAATCCATGTCCATTTCGTACAACGGCTCATTCTCGGCACCACCGACAAGCAACGTGGTCTTAGTCGTGGCCAGACCAAAGTCCGGCCCAGCACTCGTGCCGACAGGCGAGACGAAGGTTCGCAGAATCTTGCCCGTCGTGGGATGAATCTCGATTAGCGAATTATCCGTGATCGAATGTCCGAACAATCGGGTCGCACCCGCGGCTTGCCCCACTTGGCCGACCACGACCGTCGAGGCATCGAGCGGTTGCGCCGTGGCCAGGGTTTGCGAGGGCTCGCGCTCCCAGACGCCGTTGCGCAACACGCTCAGGTGATAGTCGCCGACATTGCCCGCATTCGTGACCCGAAGGTAATACGTGCCCGTGGTAGTGACAGCCACGTCATTGACGAGCTGAGTGGTGGTGTTCGCAGAAATTCCCGTCGCGATGACGGTACCCGCTGCATTGAACACTTGCACCAGGGCGCCCGACCCGGAAAGCTGTTCCAGGGCCACCGACAACTTGTCGCCCGCCGTCACGGGTAACTGATAAAGGTCGTCGTCGGGCACGGAGATGCGGATATCGTCGAACCCACGACCATCGGACGCTTCCAGTGGAGAATCGTCATATTGCTGTAAGCGGATCTTGAAGTTGGGACCTAAGCTGATACCAAATCTTGCGGCGGCAGCGCCAATGTCGATTGTCAAGGTTTGCCAAGCCGTAGTGGATTGGTTTGCAAAGCTTTGCACCCAATACCAAGTGTTTCCATCGGCGCTGATCGCCACGCCATCGGCACTTAGATGACCGGCGAAGCTCGAACCGACCGTAGCCCCCGATTCTTCGTCGCCGAGGTCGGCATGCAAGAACGACAACTTTGGCGAAGTCCCGGGCGTGAGGTTGACATTCATCGTCAACTCATTCAACGTCGACGTTGACAATGTATCCATGAAAACGGCGAGTGTGCCTTCGCCAGCAACCGGATTGCTAAGGATTCGGATGCGACCGTTCGCGTTCGAAGAATATGTTGTGAATGATGCGCCTAAACTACCGGACTCGAAGTTCTCGCTCGCGGTGACGGTCGGGGCAGCAAGTGATCCAAATACGCTCGCTTTGCTAGCCGAGGTACCGATTGTTTGTAATGCCGGTGATAAAACTTGGGCTGTCGTGGTCAGGCCGTTGTTGGCACCATCGCGTGCCTCGGCTTCCACATCAGCGTTCAAAAACGCATCCAGCACGTACGCGCCAGTCGAACCGCCCAAACCCGAGAGCTCGATCGTGTACGTGCCAGCAGTGGTGATGGGAATGTTTCTCACGAGCGGATCAACACCGGCCCCGCTCGCATCGTTGGAAAGGTCGGTACCGGGCCCTGTGATGCGCAAACGTCCCTGCAACGTGTCCGGCACTCGGGCCGAGATCGTGAGCTGTTGGCCCGCATCGAGTGATAAGGTGAAACTGTCCGAGTCGCCGACATAACTGATCGAGCCTGCATACGAATTGCGATACGTGGTCGACCCTACGGGCCGAACGGCGGTCAATGCTGGAAATGTGATCGTCCCCACGTCGATCGGCAACGTGCCGGCGTAAGCCGTCAACGGATTGCCAAACACATCGACGATCGCTCCGGCTGCCACAGTCGGCTGCAAAATTCCTTCGTTAATGATGCCCGTGAGTGTAAACGTGATCGTGTTGCTATCGACAATGGACACCCCGGTCACCTGACCTTGATTAACAACCAGATCCGCAACTTGCACCGAGGCCGGATCGATCGCTTCGTTGAAATCAAAGGTCAGCGAAGTGAAGGGGGCGGTAACGGTCGAACCGTTGACCGGCGTGGTCGCAGCTACTTGGAGCGGGAGTGAATCGTAGCGGAACGTTTCACTGTACGCGCGACTGTCGCTATTGTCGCTCAGCCGCAAGATTGCGCCCTCCGACATCGTCATGGTTTGCAAACCATCGGCACTCACCGGACTCGTGCCGAATTGGAACGTAATTGTGTCGAGATCCGTCAATACAAACGACGATGCCGGGATGCCATTGACCTGGAAATCGCTCGCCTGCACGGAACTCGGCACGTACGCCTGATTGAAGTTGAGCGTGAAGCTCGTCGGTTGCGTGGAAATTACCGAACCGGCCGCGGGCGTCGAGCTAATCACGCCCAAGCCAAGCGACGAGATTACTTTGTACGCATTCAAACGGCCACCCGTGACCGATTTGCCCGTCATGGCCGGAATCAAATCGACGTTGTTCAGAATCGCCGCTTTGAGCTGTGCCACCGACAACGTGGGATCGACACTCAATGCCAGCGCCGCGACGCCCGACACGTGCGGCGTGGCCATGCTCGTGCCGCTTAAGGATGCGTACGTGTTCCCCGGCGTGGTGCTATAAGTCGCCACGCCCGGAGCGGCTAAATCGACCGTAGTCAAACCATAGTTACTGAACGAGGCCAGTGCGTCGTTATGATCCGTGGCAGCCACGCTGATGATGTTCGGCACATTGTAGTTGCTCGGATAGTTGGCCGAGACATCGGTGTTGCTACCCGCGTTGCCCGCCGCCGCCACGAACAGAATGTTGGCTGTGTCGTTCGCTGCGATCGCGTCGGCCAAACTCTGATCAAAACCGCCGCCACCCCAGCTATTGCTCGTCAGGCCGATGTTCACGCCCTTAGTCGTCTTCATCATGGCAGCGTAGTTTAGAGCCCGCACGGCATTTGCCGTGGCACCCGAGCCGGCCGCGTTGAGGAACTTGAGACCCATCATCGAGACCGCCCAATTCACACCCACGACACCGGTCGTGTTGTTGCCGACGCCGCCGATCGTACCGGCCACGTGTGTGCCGTGACGATTATCGTCCATCGGATCGCCGTCGTTGTTGACGAAGTCATAGCCGTGAATGTCGTCGACAAAACCGTTGTTGTCGTCGTCGATCGAGTTGCCCGCGATTTCGCCGGGATTGGTCCAGACATTCGCGACCAAATCAGGATGGTTGTAGTCGATACCCGTATCAATGATGCCGACCACGACCGAGCGACTGCCGGTGGCAATGTCCCACGCCTCGGGGGCATCGATATCGGCATCGACCGTGCCTCCGGTCTGCCCGGTGTTGTGCATGCCGTAGAGCGCACTGTACGAAGCATCGTTCGGCGTGGCCTGAATGTTCAGCGTGCGATTTGGTTCGAGGTAAGCAATCTCGGTATGACTGCTCAGGTATTGTTGCAATTGGTCGGCACTCGCTGTGGCGCGCACAAGCAACTGGCCGGGCAACCCCAAGCCCATGACCACGCTCAGTCCCAACTCAGACGAGTCGAGTACCGCCGCTGCTTCACTCACCGAGTGAATCGAATCCAGCGCGCTGGCGCTCAAACGCACGATCCACTCGGAACCTGCATCGACGCTGGCAACTGTCGTCGGGGCCGAGAGCTCGCCATCGTAGGCAGCAGAAACTTGTTGCTCCGCGGCGCTCAGCACACTACCGCCACTTGATGCGGCAGGGGCGTCCAACATCGCGAACCAGCCCGGCTGAACGGCCGCATACAACCCGGCGTCGATCGCCATCATGTGACGATCTTCGAGCGGCTCGATGCGCGGTCGCAATTCATGCAGCGATGGCCGCTTTTTGCGCTCGACCACACTCCAACCGACCAATGACGCCACCCAACGCAACGCCCAATGCTTGCGAGAACCCATCGCGATGCTCCCATGCCACAGCCTGCCGGGGGCAAAGATACCACCTGTACCCCTCTTGCGCAGGAAACGGGAGCATACCAATCTAGCCGTATTGCGACAATAAAATTCTCCCGCAAAACAACTTGCAGATTCTATAGAAAGCGGCTGGGCCGAGTATTTCGACGTTCGGACGTTTGATTGTGATTCCTATTTGTTTGCTCCGCGCTGAACAGGGCCACTATCATGCGGCGGTTGCATCGCTAGCTTTCTCGGCGGCCCCGGCTCGCCAGGCACCACTCGCCTGCCTCCCCTCACGCGTACCCAGAATGAAGATCACTCAACTCATCGGTCTGATACTCGCCGGATTCGTCGTGGCGAGCGTGCACGCCGCCCCACCGTTTCACGCCCAAGGCGAACTGTCGGGCGAGGTCACCGCGTCGAGCGTGCTATTGCAATCGAGGCTGACCGCCACCCCGGGGCCGACCCTCGATCCCGAGGGCGACATTCCCGGTGCTAAGGGCGTCGCCTGTTTTGAATGGAGCCCCACTCCCGACTTTGCGAAGGCTCAGCGCACCGCGTGGCTCGAGGCTTCGGCCGAGCATGACTTTATCGTGCGTGCTCATTTGAAAGGGTTGCAGCCCGGCACGCGTTACTACTACCGGCTCGTCTTTGGCCCCGACAAGTCAACGGTGCAAACCGGCCCAACGTGCGAATTCAAAACGTTGTCCGCGCCAGACGATCTCGCGCCGCTCGCCTTCTGCATGGGCAGTTGCATGAACTACCATTCGTTCCTGCACGGCAAAGCCAACGGCGGCGGCCCCGTCACCGCCTCGGCCGAGGACAAACAACTCGGCTATCCCGTGTTCGCCGCCATGACGAAGCTCAAGCCCGACTTCTTCATCGGCACGGGCGACATCGTCTACTACGATCATCCACCGCAAACCGCTGCTCACACGCTCGTCGAGCTGCGCCGGAAATGGCACGAGCAGTTCCGCTTTCCCCGCTTGATCGAGTTCTTTTCCCACACGCCGGCGTACTGGTCGAAAGACGATCACGACTTCCGCTTCAACGATGCGGACCTCGGCGGCAAGAAGCTGCCCGAGCCCGCTACGGGCATCGAGATCTTTCGCGAGCAAATGCCGATCTTCGCGGCCGGCGATCGCACCACCCCGACCTATCGCACGCATCGTGTTCACAAACATTTGCAGCTCTGGTTCACCGAGGGGCGCGACTACCGCTCGCCCAACAAACAGCCCGATGGTCCGGAGAAATCGATCTGGGGACGCGAACAACGCAACTGGCTCGAGCAGACCTTGCAAGCCAGTGACGCCACGTGGAAAGTGATCATCACGCCCACGCCCATGGTCGGGCCCGATCGCAACAGCAAGGTCGACAATCACACCAATCTCGCCGGTTTCAAGCACGAAGCCGACAGCTTCTTCGCTTGGCTGCGTGAGCAGAAACAAGATCGCGTGCTGACCTTCTGCGGCGATCGACATTGGCAGTATCACAGCATTCATCCGCTCGGAGTCGAAGAGTTTTCCGTCGGCGCGCTCAATGACGAGAATGCGATTCGCGGCGAGAAGCCCGGCGGCAAAGGGACCACCGATCCCGACGGGCTCATTCGTCAACCGTACATCTATCGCGAACCGACCGGTGGCTTCCTGCACGTCACGGTCCACGGCGACGGTCGCCTCGTGCTCACGCACCATGACGATCATGGCGTCGTACTGAACTCGGTTACCAAATCCATTACGACTCGTTAGCTCGGACCCAATATGCTTACCCACGCTTGGCGATGCGCACTGATCGCCGTTCTCTTCGTCATCAGCCAATCATCTGCCTTTAGCGCCGACATCACGATCGTCGAGAACGGCCAAGCACGCGCTGCGGTGTTTGTGCCGGC
Source organism: Planctomycetaceae bacterium (assembly GCA_016794255.1). GTDB lineage: Bacteria > Planctomycetota > Planctomycetia > Pirellulales > PNKZ01 > JAEUIL01. The sequence continues at coordinate 7,942 of JAEUIL010000643.1, forward strand.
GCGGTTGCTCGACGATCGCGCGAAGAACCCCGAGTCGCCGGGCCTCGCGCGCACGTGGAAGGCCGAGGACCAACGGCGTCGCTTGCGCGAAAGTGTCTACGACTTCGTGGCG
>JAEUIL010000649.1 GCA_016794255.1 Planctomycetaceae bacterium
GACTTCCCAAGTGTAATTCCCCTGGCCGAGGCCCGCACTCATCGCGCGTAGTTCGTCGGCCGTGTAGACCCGCAAGCACGACACGATCCCGTCCCAGGCATAAGCCAGCGGCGCGACGGGCAACACCCACGTACACAATGCCCGGGCCAGAGTCACGGGACCGACGCGATGCGTCACCAGCACGCCGCTAACGAGGTTAAACAGGCCGATTTTCACGATGGAATGCAGATCGCGATCGATCGCCTCGAACGCTGCGAACGGTTGTTGTTTCGCCACGGCATCTGCCAGCAGACCGCGCACCTGCTCGGGACGAAAATGATGCAGCGCCGTAAAGACCGTGCGCACTCCCGAGAGTTCGCGCGGCACGTCGAACGCGTCAATCGGTTCAGGACGATACGTGGCTACGCCGTGACCGTCGCGTGCAATGCGTTCGACCGCGGCCAGATTGGGAAAGCGATCCGTCAGCACGATCTCGGTCGAATTGCCGGTCGCTTGCTGCAAGAGTTCGGCCAACTCAGGAAACGGCCCGCCGCCGCCCGAGCAGAGATCGACGATCCGTCGTGAGTTCGTAGTCTTCAGCAGATCAGCGAGCACGGGCACGATCGGTTCAAACAACTTGCCGCGTGTCATCACATGATGCAAATGGTCCGTGATGTAATCGCGAATCACCGCGGGGAGCCACGGTTGATCTTCCCACTCGAAAAGATGCCGACGTTTCACGTGCTCGATCCCAGCAGCTGTTGAGTGACCAGTCGCACGATCGCGTCGCGCTGTGCGAGCCACGAACCATGCGAGCCGGGGAGCATTTGCAAGCGGAAGTCGCCAGTCGTGTAACCGGTCCACGACAGCATGTTGTCACGGGTCACGAGCGGGTCATCGCGCCCCAAGATCGCGACCAAGGGGCAATCGAGCGGCCGTTGCTTGGTCGCGCGATAGTTGGCGAACAACCGCAGATCGGCGATCAAATGCGGGGCGACCTCGGCCACTGCGGCACCCGCGCGGCCGTTGCCTTCGTGATGCGGGGCGTCACTCGACGCGCTCGCCTGGGCTGCCGGCGGATCGAGTTGCCCCAAGTGCGCGAGCAGCCGCTGCTCGTCGTTTCCGTTCGTGGCGAGCCACTCGCTCACCACATGCGGCGCGCCGAGACTGCCGAGAAACAGCGCGGCCGGTTGCAGGTTGAACTGCCGTCTCACCCGGGCCGCCAATTCATAAGCAATCAGTGTCCCACCGCTATGACCGAGCATCGCGAACGGCCGGTCGGCCAATTCCAGCATTTCATCGGCAAGCTCCGCGATGATCTGCGGCAGATTCGCGATCGCCGGCTCCTCGGCGCGCGTGCCCCGACCGGGCAGCTCGACCGGACAGACCTCGATCCGCTCGCCGAACAGTTCACTCCAATCGGCAAACAACTCCGCGGACCCGCCCAAGTGATGGAAGCAGAACAGACGCACCTCGGCGCGCGACCGGGGTCGGCAATGGGCGATCCACCGCGAGGTTGCGTTCTTCGTGGCG
>JAEUIL010000069.1 GCA_016794255.1 Planctomycetaceae bacterium
GCGAGTTGCTCGAAATCGCGATGATGTCAATCAGCTTGGCTGTCGCCGCTGTGCCCGAGGGACTGCCGGCCGTGGTCACGATTGCCCTCGCGCTCGGCTTGCAACGGATGGTCAAACGTCAGGCATTGGTGCGCAAGCTGCCGAGTGTCGAGACCCTGGGAAGCGTGACCGTCATTTGCTCAGACAAGACCGGCACGTTGACGCGCAACGAAATGACCGTTCGCGAAGTAGCCACGGCCTCGCGCGTCTATCACGTCAGCGGCGTGGGTTACGATCCGCACGGAACGTTTGATCGCCAAACGGCCACCGCGACAGATGGTGCCAGCCCCGAACAAGATGACGATCTACGGAAGGTGCTGACGATCGGCGCGTATTGCAACACAGCCCAGGTGCAGCCGGGCGAGACCGCAGACGCGGCGTTGCGTGTGCTCGGCGATCCGACCGAGGGCGCGCTGCTGATCGTTGCCTTGAAGTTGGGAATCAATCCGCAGCAAGCGAAACTCACACGCGTCTTTGAAATCCCCTTCGACTCGCAACGCAAAGCGATGTCGCTGGTCTTTCGGCAGGCGGACGGTCGCGAGATCATCATGACCAAAGGTGCTCCCGAGGTCGTGCTCAAGGCGAGCACACATGAACAGGTCGACGGTCAACAGATTGCGCTAACCGATGAACGCCGCGCTGTCCTCCTCGCACTCAACGAGTCGATGGCAGGCCGCGCGCTGCGGGTCTTAGGACTCGCCTACCGCGACAACCCGCCCCATACCGGCGATCAACACCAGGAACGCGATCTGGTCTTCGCCGGGTTGATCGGCATGATCGATCCGCCGCGCGAAGAGGTCAAAGCCGCGGTCAGCCGCTGTCGCGACGCAGGCATTCGGCCGGTCATGATTACGGGCGATCATCCGGCCACGGCGGGGGCGATTGCCCGCGAACTCGGCATTGCCGCCGGAGACGAGGCCGTGCGCACGGGCGCCGAACTCGATGATGTCGACGATCCGCAACTGCAACAGTTGGTAACCTCGACCTCGGTTTACGCCCGGGTCTCGGCCGAGCACAAGTTGCGAATCGTCAACGCCTGGAAGAGTCGCGGTCAAATCGTGGCCATGACGGGCGACGGAGTCAACGACGCCCCGGCGGTCAAGGCGGCCGACATCGGCGTGGCGATGGGAATCACCGGCACGGACGTCACGAAAGAAGCGTCCGACATGGTGCTGCTCGACGACAACTTCACCTCAATCGTCAGCGCCGTCGAAGAAGGTCGCGGCATCTTCGACAACATCCAGAAGTTCGTGCATTACCTGCTGTCGTGCAATGCCGGTGAAGTGATTTTCATGTTCGTCTCGTCGCTCATCGGTTGGCCGATTCCCTTGCTGGCGATTCAGATCCTGTGGATCAATCTGGTCACCGATGGCTTGCCGGCCTTGGCGCTCGGCATCGAACCGGCCGAGCCGGACATCATGAAGCGAGCACCCCGCGCAACCGACGCGCAAGTCGTCAATTGGCGACGCGGCGGACTGGTGCTGTTTCATGGCAGCCTGATTGCTTTGGCCACGGGCATCGGTTTCGCCTGGACCTATGATGGCCCCGAGTCGTTGCACACCGCCCGGAGCGTCGCGTTTTGCATCATGGCCTTCAGCCAACTGGCGTTCTCGTTCGGCTGCCGCAGCCAACGAAACACGATGTTCGAAGTGGGCCCTTGGTCGAACCCGTATTTGCTGCTGGCGATCGCGGCCTCGGCGACGTTGCAAATCGCGGTGGTCATGCTGCCTGCAACCCAAGCCTTGTTCGAAACGGAACGGGTTGCCGCGGCCGATTGGCTCCACATTGTGCTACTGTCGCTCGTACCGGTCACGATCGTCGAAGTGATTAAGCTCGTGCGACATGCGACTCGACCGCGAGCAACGTCGCCCTAACGCGCTGCCCGTAGCTTATCGAACAGCCGCGCGTAGGCTTCCATTTCCGCCTCGACACGAAAGCGCTGTTCCACAATCTGCCGGCCCGCACACCCCAGTTCGTGCGACCAAGCCGGGCGTTGCTCGATTTGCTCGATCGCGGCGAGCAACGCCTCGACGTTCTGCGGTGGAATGCGGCGGCCCGAGCGACCATCGATCACCGGTAAGCCACTCTCGGGTACGCCCTCGTTGCCCGCCACGGCGATCACGGGCAACTCGGCCGCCATCGCTTGCAGCATGAACAGGGGCGGCTCGTAGGTCGGCCCAGGCTCGATGAACGCGTCGGCTGCGAGAAAGAAGTCCTGTACATCGTCGAACGCGCCGATCGGCATCACGCGACCGAGCAGGTTCAACTCTTGCAGTTGCCGACGAGCCCACAGTTGCTGCTCGGCGCTGCCCAAGAGCCACAGCCAAGCTCGCGGATGATGTGCGACCACCGTGCGCCACACTTGCAGCAGCCACATGGTCGATTCTGGCCGGGCGGCGTGCAGTGAATGCAACGCCAACCACGCGTTCTCGGGCAGATTCAAACCCGGGTCGGCCGTGCTGAGCGCGGCGCGAATGGCGCTACGCGCATCGGCGCGGCGTGGCTCGGGAAGCGTGATCCCGGGCGTGATGAGCCGAATGCGATCGCGAGGGTAGCCCGCGGCAATCAGTTCACGCTCGGCGAGTTCGCTCGCTGCGACGACCACGTCCGACTTGGCGCACGCCCGTCGCAAACGCATCCCGGCCGAGGTGTGCATTTGCTGATGGCACTCGCCGCCGGGGCCTACTTGCAGCACCCGCGACACCACGGGAAACCGCAGTCGCTTGCTCGCTTCAATCACGAGGGCCGCATCGTCATTGAGCCCCAACGGCACAACCACATCGAACGTGGCACGTTGCTGCTCGAACCACCGCAGCACGGCATGGCGTTGATTCCACACCGACAGCCACCCCCGCGCCGGCCGCAACAGCCGCTCGACCCGCACGCCGTTGTGATCGTATGACGCAGGCCAATGCGCCTGGCCCGTCTGTGTGATGACGGTGGTCGGCCAACCTCGATCAACAAATGAGGTCGCCATGCGGGTAGCGAGGGCGGCATCGTCGTCTGAGCTGGGCCAGAAGCGACGACTGACCAGCACCACGCGTGGCGCTTTCACGAACGGCTCTCCGCGACCAAGTCGGCCGGCTCCAGAGCGCCGATGTACGGCAGATTGCGATACTCGTCTTGATAGTCGAGTCCGTAACCGACGACAAACTCGTCAGGAATCTCGAACGCCACAAAATCCGGTTGCAGGCGAACCGCTTGCCGCCCGTGCTTGCGGAGCAACACCGCCGAGCGGACCGACGTCGAACCGAGTGTGTCGAAGTGCTTGACGAGCGAGAGCAGCGTTTGACCGGTGTCAAAAATGTCGTCGACCAATAGCACGTGGCGTCCGGCGACATCGGGCAGCAAGTCCGTGTTGAGCGTCAGTTGCCCGGCGGTGGTCGTCGCACCACGGTAACTCCGCGCTTGCACCACGCCGACGCGGAGCGGCATCGTCAGCAGCCGAATCAAGTCGGCGAGCAACACGAGCGAGCCAGTCATCACGCCGATGATCGTCAACGGATCGTCACCGTAGGTCTCGTGAATCTGCCGCGCCATTTTTTGCACGCCGTCGCGGACCTGCTGTTCGTCAAGAATCGTTTTCACGCGCCGATCGCCGGAAGAGTATTCGAGGGGCCAAGTTCAGAGAGCCGCCATTGTAAACCGCTCGTGACCGTTTGGCGATTCGCCCCGAGCGACGTTTTTTGCCCAAACTCGGCCAGTTACACGATTCGCAGTCGTTCCCGCTCGAGCCGTTCGCACAGATACGCGATCGCCGCCGGAGCCATGTGATTGTAATACTGCCAAGTGTGCCCGCCGGCCGAAGTTTCGAGGTCGCAATCGAACGGAATGCCCAGCGAGTACAGTTTGGATCGCAGGCGATGGGAGCTCTCGTGCCAACGATCGTCCGTCGGATCCGACGAGAACCACAGATTCCGTGGCCAATTCAACGGATGGACGTGCAGCGTAGCGGTGTCTTGCCGGACGGCCTCGGCATTCGGATACATCGCGCGGATCGTTTCGTCCTCGGGATCGTCGAACCGGATCTGGTAGTCGATGGCTGGTGCCAGGGCCGCCACGATGGGGAACTGGTTCGGATATTTGAACGCAAACCGCAACGCTCCTTGGCCACCCATGCTCGTCCCCAAGAGCGCGATTCGCGGCGGCTTGGCGCCATAACGCTCGGCGATGAACGGCAATACGTTGTCGAGCAAGTGCCGCTCGGCGGTTAACCGGTCGTCGAACTCGACACAGACTTTGTCGCTCCACCAACTGCGGGCCCCATGCGGACAAACGACCGGCAAACCGTGCCGACCGAACAGTTCGGTGTACACGGCGTTCTCGTGCAGGCGCGCCAGATGCACGCCATGCAAATAGATCACGACATAACCGTGCTCGTTACGTGTGGCAGGCTCGAAGATGTCGCACGTCTTGCCTGCCACTTCTGTTGTGGTCCAGGTTCCACCAGCCATGTCGCCTCGCTCACTGTTCCGCGGAAAAACAACCTGATCCGCAATGCCCCCACGCGTGATTCTTGTTCCCCACGGGACTACTTCGTCGGCTGAGACGGCATTTCCAAACGGCAGCAACCCAAGTCAAGCCGCCGTTTGCCGTCGACCACGCGCGTGGCCGCGAACACCTCGGGCGGTAACGTATAAACCACGAAGCGTCCTTCTTTGCGTTTGTTCACCAAGCCCGCGTGTCGCAAGACTTTCAGATGGTGCGAAACCATGACCATCTCATCGCCCAACACCGTACACAGATCGCCGACGGTCCGCTCGCCTTCAAACAGTACCTCGACAATCCGCAATCGCTCGGGCTCGGCCAAGGCTTTCAACCGCTGGGCGCAGAACTCGAAAGATTCACGACTGTGAAGCGGCAGCGTCGTTTTCTTACCCATCGAACTCGCACCTACTTGCATTACACTATGATGATCTTTAGAGTGTCATGACACTCCGTCAGGGGTTGTCTAAAGATTCTACCGCATCCGCTGTCGGGTGGGGAGCACCGATTCCGCTGCGATTGGTCGACTTCCGCGATCCACTGGCAGCAACAAGTCACCGTTTACCACGCTTGCTTCGGGCCGGAGTTGAGCGACGCATTTCCCACAGTCATTCGCATCGCCTGAGCCCATGAACGACACCCGTCCCCGTCCCACGTTGCTCGCCCAATGCGTCGCCGAATTGATCGGGACCTATCTGCTGGTCCTGTTCGGCTGCGGTGTCGTGCATGCGGCGGTGCTCACCGGAGCCCAGATTGGCTTGTGGCAGGTGGCAATCGTCTGGGGCATTGCGATCATGTTGGCCATTTATGTCGTCGGTGCGACGAGTGGTGCCCATATCAACCCGGCGATGACTGTGGCCTTGGCCGTGTGGGGCAAAGCACCGCGGAGCGTCGTGGTGCCGTACGTCGCGGCCCAGTTCGTCGGCGCGTTTCTGGCGGCAGCCACGTTGTACGCTTTGTTCGGCGGCTTCGTTGCGGCTCGCGAGCAAGAACGGGACATCACCCGTGGCAGTCCGGCGAGCATCGTCACCGCGATGTGCTACGGCGAGTATTACCCCAGTCCCGGCGGCATAGCGGGCCAAGGCGAAACGGCGATTCTCGAAGCGTGGTCTGTGGCGACCCGGCGCGTGCCGCTGTCGACGGCCTTTACCGCTGAAGCGCTCGGCACGGCGATCCTCGCCTTGGTCGTGCTCGCTCTGACCGATGACACGAATCGCGGCGGCCCCGCCGACCGGTTCGCTCCGGTGTTCATCGGCCTCACGGTCTCGCTGTTGATCTCGGTGCTCGCGCCACTGACTCAAGCGTGCTTCAATCCGGCCCGCGATTGGGGACCACGTGTGTTTGCGTACTTGGCCGGTTGGGGTTCGGCCGCGATCCCCGGCCCCAACGGCATGGGGTCGGTCGTGGTGTACATCGCCGCGCCGGTGATCGGGGCTCTGATCGGAGCCGGCATTTACGAGCGGATAATCAAACCGGGGCGATCTTAAGCGAGGACATAGCACGATGTCGCGTCGACTCCTGTTTCTTGCGGTGCTCAGCGGGTTACTGTTGAGCGAAGCCCGTATCCAAGCGGCTGCTCCGTCGCTGGATCCCCATCAGCCGTATCAAGCGACCCGCAGCGAGCCCGTGACGTACGAAGTCGATTTTCGCGCGATCGTCACCGCTCCGTACAAGACGAAGCTCTTACGCGTGTGGTTGCCTATCCCGCCGAGCGACGCGGCGCAGGCAGTGACCAGCCGCGAACTCAAGACGTTTCCGCAGGACGTGCAACCCCAGATCGCCGCAGAACCGCTGTTCGGCAATCGCTTTGCGTATTTCGAGTTTCCGCAACCGCAAGGGGCGCAGATCATCGAGCATCGCTTTCAGGTAAGAACCTGGCAGCTGAACTGGCAGCTCGATGCCGCGAAGATTCAAGCCGTGAGCGAGTGGCCCGTGGCGTTTGAACTCTTCCGCCGCAATGAGTCACAAGCCGTCGTGCGCGACGCCGAGATCGACCGCTTGTTGGGCGAAATCGTGCCGCAAAGAAGCACTCCCGGCGAGAATCTGAATCGGATCATGGACTGGGTGCAACAGAACTTCAAGTACGACCACATCAACGCTTCGCTCCAGGCCAGCAGTCGGCACGCGGTCGAACAACGCCGCGGACATTGCAGCGACTATCACGGTTTCTGTGCCGCCGCGGGACGTGCGTTGGGTTATCCGACACGCGTCACCTACGGTATCAACCCGTTCCCCAAGAACTCACCGTCACACTGTAAGCTCGAAGTCTTTCTGCCGCCGTATGGTTGGGTGAGTTTCGACGTCTCCGAGACCCAAAAACTCGTCACCTTGATTCAGGGCGACAAGTCCCTTGCTGACAACCAGCGGGCGAAGCTCATCGCGGCCGCGCAGCAGCGTCTGGCGACCGGTTTTCGCGACAACACCTGGTTCCTGCAAACGCGCGGGACTGACTACGATCTCGTCCCGCCGGCCGCTCGGCGCGTGGCGGTGGTGCGCACGATCTACGCCGAAGCCGATGGCGTGCCGCTCGCCGATCCCGACCCGGCCAATCCCGAACAGAAGCAGTTTGGCTGGATGACGGCTCATCGGTACACAGCTGACCGCCCCGTCAGCAATCCATTCGCCGATTGGCAGACGCTCACCGCTCAACCGTGAGCGACTCGTCTTTGCTCCCGCAGTCGTCGACTCACGTCTGCGGCTTGGCTTCAAAGCCGAACACGAAGACCACGGCAGCCAAGATCAGCACAAAGCCCACGAGCTGGTTCCATCGCAGCGACTCGCCCAGGTACCAGACGCTGAACACGCCAAACACCAGCAGCGTGATCACCTCCTGCAAGATTTTGAGCTGCGGCGCGGAGAAAGTCCCGTGCCCCCAGCGGTTCGCGGGGACCTGCAAGCAGTACTCAAAGAACGCGATCCCCCAGCTAGCCAGGATCGCCCACAGGAGCGGACTCTCTTTGAACTTCAAATGACCGTACCAGGCGAAGGTCATGAACACATTCGAGAGCGTGAGCAGGATAATCGTGAGCATGGCGATTAAGTCGGGCTTGAAACGACGGGCCGAAACGGTGATGGGCCGTGAATAACGATCGGCACGATTATGCAGCCTATGCGGCGATCGTCAAAATTTGCGGATCGCGCAATCTACGGGCCCTGGGCGACTGGCCACGACTCGGCAAGTCAGCTATGGTTAATCGGCCCGGAACCGCATTTTGCCGGGACTTACCCGTCGACAGACACCATGTTGCCCACCGCTATGAATCGTGTTCTGAATGCCTTCGCGTGGCTCCTTCCGCTTGCGATTTCCGTGCTGCCGGCCCTCGGCGCTCCGCCCACGACGGTGCCTGCGCCCGGCTTGCGTGAGAACACGCCTCAACTGCACGCGCTGGTCAACGCTCGGCTCGTGATCGCTCCCGACAAGATCGTCGAGCGCGGCACGCTCGTCGTTCGCGATGGCTCGATTATCTCCGTCGGCGAGAATGTCAACATTCCGCGCGGAGCTAAGGTGTGGGACCTCGCCGGCAAGACCGTGTACCCGGGGCTGATCGACGCTTACAACGAGATCACGATTGCGAGCGATGCCGCCGGAGCGCATGAGGTCGGTTACTGGAACTCGCATGTGGTTCCGCAACGGCGCGCCGACTTGGCGTATCGACTCGATAAGGGCGCGAACGACAAACTGCGCCGCCAAGGTGTCACGGCCCGTGTCGTGGCTCCGGCGAGCGAAATCATTCGGGGCACGAGCGTCGTGGTCCTCACGGGCGACGATCCCGGTGCTCGCAGTATCGTTCGTGATCGGGCCGCGCTGCATCTCAAGCTGTCGTCGACTCGCAACTGGTCCGACGATGCGTATCCGAACAGTCACATGGGTGCGTTCACTTTGGTGCGGCAGGCGTTCTACGATGCCCGCTGGCACCAACTCGCTTGGAAGGCGTATGAAGGGAAGCAATCGACTTTTCGTCCCGAGCACAATCTCGCGCTCGAAGAATTGCAACGTTATCTGGACAAGCAACAGCCCGTGGTCGTCGATGCCAGCGACTGGCTATATCTCTTGCGGGCCCACGCGATCGGCAAAGAATTCGATCTGAACGTGATCGTGCGCGGTGCGGGCGACGAGTACCGTCGGGTCGAGGCGGTGAAGAACACCGGTCGGCCCGTGATTTTGCCCGTCGACTTTCCGAAGGCGCCGAATGTCGCCAAGCCCGAGCAAGCTCTGAGCGTTTCTCTCGAGACGCTGATGCACTGGGATCTCGCTCCCGAGAACCCTGCCCGATTGGACGCGGCTGGCGTCCGCATCGCGTTCACCTCCGCCGGCTTGAAAGACGTGTCGGGCTTCTTGAGCGGTGTGCGGAAAGCAGTCGAGCGTGGACTGACCGAGTCGCAAGCGTTGCGAGCTTTGACGATCACGCCCGCCGAATTGTTTGGCGTGCAAGACCGTGTCGGGACTCTCGACGCAGGCAAGATCGCGAACTTGATCGTGACCGACGGGCCGCTCTTCGACAAGAAAACGAAGCTGGCTGAAACCTGGGTCGATGGTCGTCGTTATGAGATAACTCCCGAGCCGACCAGCGATCCACGGGGAACTTGGGAAGTGAAAGTAGCGCGAGCCGACGGTGGCTCGGAGACCGTGACGATTGCCATCACGGGCGAAGCGACGCGTCCGGCGGCGACCGTGAAACGCGGCGACAAAGACGTCAAAGCCGATCGCGTGCTCATCGATGGTTACCAACTCGGCGTCGCGTTCAAAGGCGAGCCGCTCGGTTGGGAAGGGGTGCTACACATCAGTTTCACGATCGACACGGTCACCAGCGATGCTCCCACGGCGCTCGGGCATTTGACCGAAGGTGACGGCTCGCGGCTGAGCATCACCGCCCGTCGCACCGAGCCCTTCAAGAAGTCGGAGCCCGACGAAAGCAAAGCGAGCGATGCAGCCGACGACGAAAAATCAGACGCCAAGAGCAAAAAGGATGATGCCGAGAAGAAGCCCGAGTCGCCGCGCAAGGCGTTGTTCGCGGTGAATTATCCGCTCGGCGACTTTGGCCTCGACGCGATTCCCGAGCAGCCGGAACTGGTGCTGTTCCAGAACGCCAAGGTGTGGACCTGCGCCAAAGACGGCGTGCTCGAAAAGGCCGACGTCCTCGTCGAGGCGGGCAAGATCAAGCAGATCGCCAAGAAGATTAAGCCGCCGAAAGATGCCCAGCTCGTCGATTGCGAGGGGAAGCATCTATCGCCGGGCATGATCGATTGTCACTCGCACATTGCCACCGACGGCGGCGTGAACGAGTCGGGCCAAACGATCACCGCCGAGGTGCGGATCGGCGACTTTATCGACCCGATCGATATCAACATCTACCGCCAACTCGCCGGCGGCACGACTTCGTCGCACATCATGCACGGCTCGTCGAACACGATCGGCGGTCAATGCCAGGTCGTCAAGTTCCGCTGGGGCGCGTTGCCCGAGGAAATGAAGTTTGCCGGCTGTGCGCCGACGATCAAGTTTGCCCTCGGCGAGAACGTGAAGCAGGCCAACTGGGGTGACCGGTTCCGCACGCGTTATCCGCAGACTCGCATGGGCGTGGAACAACTGTTGCGCGATGCTTTTCGAGCGGCGATCGAGTATCGCGGCCGGTGGGTCGAATGGCGCAGCACGAAACGTGGTCCCCCGCCACGCACCGATCTCGAACTCGAAGCGCTCGCCGAGGTTGTCTTCGGCCAGCGTTTCATTCACTGCCACTCGTACCGTCAGGACGAGATCCTCGCCACGCTCCGAGTCTGCGAGCAGTTCAATGTGCGCATTGCGGTACTGCACCACATTCTCGAAGGCTACAAAGTCGCCGACGCGATGGCCAAGCATGGTGCAGCGGGTTCGAGCTTTTCGGATTGGTGGGCGTACAAGTTTGAAGTGCTCGACGCGATTCCGTACAACGGCGCACTCATGTTCCAGAACAAGGTCAACGTCACGTTCAACTCGGACGACGCAGAGTTGGGCCGCCGCATGAATCTCGAGGCGGCCAAAGCCGTCAAGTACGGCAACGTACCCGAGTCCGAGGCGCTCAAATTCGTCACAATCAACGCGGCTCGGCAGCTCGGCATCGACGCCAAAGTCGGCTCGATCGAAGTCGGTAAAGATGCCGATCTGGTCGTGTGGAGCGAATCGCCGCTGTCGTCGTACACGCGTGCCGAGCAAACCTGGATCGATGGTCGCCCGTACTTCACATTGGCGGCCGACGAAGAGCGTCGCGCGGAAGTGCAACGTCGCCGGGCGGCGCTCATTCAGCGCGTGTTGACCTCGGGTGAAGCGACCGAGTCGTCCGACGACAGTGCCAAGAAGAAGACCCAGTATCTGCCGCGGACCGACTTATTCTGCCCTCATTGCGGTCGCGCCGGGATCGGCTACCAATAACGCCGCGCCTCATGCACACGCCCGGAAGTTTTTAACGATGAACCACCCTCAGCCACTCACCGCCTCCAGCGCGACCACCGGTCGCGGCTTTATGAATACCATGCGACACATTGCTCTGACGCTGCTCACCCTCGTGGCACTCGCCCTGACGGCGAACGCCTCTCCGCAGATCCCTGGCCCGGCACAGTCCAAGCCGATTGCGTTGATTGGCGCGACGGTGCATCCGGTCTCCGGCGGCGCGATCGCCGAGGGGACGGTGCTCTTCGATCAAGGCCGACTCGTCGCGGTGGGCAAAGATGTGGCGGTGCCCGAGAACGCCGAGCGGATCGATGTCCGTGGCAAGCACGTCTATCCCGGTCTGATCGACGCCGACAGTCACCTAGGGCTCGTTGAGATTCAAGCGGTACGCGCCACGGTCGACGAAATTGAGACGGGCCGAATCAATCCCAACGTGCGGGCCATCTCGGCAGTGAATCCCGACAGCGAATTGATTCCGGTCACCCGCAGCAACGGCATTCTCGTCGCCGTCACGAGTCCCGACGGACCGTTGGTCTGCGGCAAGAGCGGGCTGATTCAGCTCGACGGTTGGACTTGGGAACAGATGGCGATCAAACAAGAGTGTGCGATGCACATTCATTGGCCACGCATCGCTCCGATTCAGAATTGGCCCACCGACGACGCTGCCGCGATTCACATGGGCGACAAGGCCGAGATGGTGCAAGAGTTGAAGCGAGCCTTCAACGACGCCCGGATGTATTGGGAAGCGAAGAAAGCCGCTCAAGCCGCGGGCGCGAAGCCGGCCGAGATCGACGTTCGTTGGGAAGCCATGATTCCGGTGCTCGAAGGCAAGTTGCCGGTGATCGTCGAGGCCGAGGAGATTCAGCAGATTCAGGCAGCCGTCGCCTTTTTCCAGAAAGAGAAGGTCAAGGTCATTCTGTTTGGCGGTTACGACGCGCCGTTGTGTGCCGATCTGCTGAAGAAGCACGATATCCCCGTGATCGTGGCGGCGGTGTTGCGGTTGCCGATGCGACCGCATGACGCTCACGATGCGGCGTTCACCGTGCCGCGCCGTTTGCACGAAGCTGGCGTGCGGTTCTGCATCGCCGGAGTCGGCCGGATGGGCAATGTGCGCAACCTGCCGTATCATGCCGCGATGGCTGCCGCCCATGGTTTGCCGCGCGACGAGGCGCTCAAAGCG
>JAEUIL010000669.1 GCA_016794255.1 Planctomycetaceae bacterium
CACTCTCCGACTCGCGGAAGAAAGAAATCGCCGACGTGCGCACGGCCGAAGGGGCCGAGGCGTGTCGGCTACTCGGCGTGAAGCGGCATTGGTTTCTAGATGGCGTCGATGGCGATGTGGCTCACTCGGCGCGCGTCGCACCTGCCCTGGCCACGCTCTTACAGCAGACCAAGTATGGTCGCATCTTTTGTCCGTGGGCCAAGGACAATCACGGCGACCACCAAGCGACGTTCCAGTGGCTCAAACACGTCTTGGGGCAGACACACTATGACTGCGACGTGTGGCTCTACGAAGTGTGGCGACCGTTGCACCCGACCCTTGTCCTGCCCCTGGGCAACTCGATGGATGCTAAAATTGCCGCCATTCACGCGCATGCTAGCCAGCTCAAGGTGATGAACTACCTCGAGGGTTTTTGCGGTTTGGCCGCCTATCGCGGTCTGACCTCTCCGCCAGCTCGGTTTGCCGAGGCCTTTATTGTCGCTACGAGCGACGCGATCGTGGCTGGCCAGCATGGCTAGCGCCCGTTAATAGGCGGGTTTTGAAGCCTCGATAAACAGGCTCTCGGGCTCGCGGTTGTCGAGCTCCGTGATTTCCGCAAACGGGCTGACGGTTTGACGAAACGCCACCTGCGTAATGTTGCGATATCGATTGCGCGCCAAGAGCTCTGCCATAAAATCGGCCGTGAACATCAGTCGCGAACGTCCGAACCAAGTCAACTGCACAATCATTTTGCCCGCCAACGATCGCACCACATCGTCGCCAATCAAAAAGTAGCTCGAGTCATTGTTCAAATAGGCCTGAATGGCTCGGTTCATGTCGGGCAAACTCAGGCGAATCCATCCTCCGGGTTTCAACACTCGCCACAATTCTCCGAGCACCAGATCCATATCGAGATAGGGAATTTCAGGCAGCGAGTGGCTACTGACGATGTAATCGAATACCGCGTCATTGACCGGCAAGCCGAGACGGATGTCGCGAACGATGTCGATGCCCGGTGCGGCCGTGACGTCCGAGTTGGTCCATCCCGGCGCCGCACAGAGGCCACAACCCCAATTCAATCGTTGCACCATAACAAGCTGTCTCTCATTGACTGCCGAAAAGGAATGTCGCCTGCAACCATGTCGAACGAACGGTAGCCTATGCAACCCGTGTTCCGCTGGACACATGTCATTATCGAGCTTGACACTAATTCGGCTGGTGGATTGGACGCGACATTTTGTCGTGGCGGATAGGAAGTTTTCGGAAAACTGCGAGCGACGCACGCCAGTTTTTTGGCCCGACGCGAGCGTGGCGGTAAGATAGAACTAGTTGTAAGTTGCGGTCGGACGAGCCTCGGTTCCCGAGCGAAAACCGACGATTTTTGAGCAGCGGGAGAGCTTTCGATGGGTATCCCTTCCACCGGCCAGCCAAAGATGACGACCAATCCTGCCACGGTCGAGGATGGCGCGTGGGTCATGTCGCGGTGGACGGCGGCGGCTTACCTCTGCATCGCGCTCGCGTTGGTACTCGTTGCCACCATGACCATCTGGGGTGTCGTGCATGACTTGCAGCTCGTGCGCTCGACGCTCATTCAATCTGAAATGGGGCGCCTGCGCAGTCACGCTACCCGCACGGTCTCAATCATTCAGGATCAAATCAAAGCCGCGGGCAAGGTGCCTTCGCTCGATAACTTGCCCGATAGTGCGTTTTTGCGAAACCACTGGGCTCGCAACGTGCTGCGCGACAATTCGCGGCTTTACGCCACGATTATCGACAATCAGGGCAAAGTCATCATGCATAGCGATCCGACTCGCGAAGGAATGATGACCGGCCCCACGTGGTATGACACCGTCGTCACCGAAGCGAGTAGTGATGATGACGAAGACGACGTGGTTGATTCAAGCAATGCGGCGCTCACCGGAGGCAAACGTGCTATCGACGTGCGCGTGCCGATTTTTCACGACGAGCGCGAAATCGGCAGTTATCACTCGGGCTTGAGCCACGAATGGTTGACGCGTGAACTGAGCGAGAAACAAGGGCAAACTAAACGCATCTGGGGCTGGATCGTCACGATCATGAGTCTCATCGTGCTCGTGGCCGGAGTATCGTTGTTCCACATCACGCGACGATTAACTGTGTTTAGCGAGGCAGTGAAAGTGGCCCGCGTGCGACGCTTTGCCGAGATCGGTCAGCTCATGTCGGGCATTGTGCATGAGATTCGCAATCCGCTCAACGCGATGCGTTTGAACCTGCACGTGCTCGCGCGACATCAGCAGCGCACTCGCGATCAAAACGGCGCGCAGCTATCGAGCGACTTGGGCGATCCCGAGGAAGTCATTCGTGAAACGAATCGCGAGATTGAACGAGTCGAAGGCCTGATGCGCATTTTGCTCGGCTATGCGCGGCCCGATCAACCGCACAACGAGCATCTCGATATGCGGCAAGAATTGCGATCGATCTTGGGTTTTTTGAAGCCGTCGCTCGAACGGGCCGAGGTCGTGTTGCGGGCCGAATTGCCCGACCAGCCGGTGATGGTCAACATGGATCGCGACCGTCTGCGGCAGATCGTGCTCAACCTGGTGAACAACGCTAAAGACGCTACCGGTCATGGCGGACACATCGAAGTCCGGGTCAACCATCGGGACGAACTCATTGAACTCATTGTCGCGGACGATGGTCCCGGCGTGCCTCCCGGCGATCGTGAACGAATCTTCGAGCCCTTTTTTTCTACGAAAGAATTTGGCACTGGTCTGGGACTGGCGCTCGTGAAACGATATGTCGAGGATGTCGGCGGCAGCATTACGTGCGAGCAGCGGCCGCCGCACGGGGCGATGTTTCGCATTCACCTCTCACCCATCGAAAGCACAGTCCAAACACAGGCCGCCGATTTGATTTCCGTCACCGAGCGAATCTGAGCATGACCAAGCCCCCGTACGAACTGTTAGTCGTGGAAGATGGCGATTCGGAACGCGAATCGTTGGTCCGTGCGCTTAAGCTCGAGGGGTTCAAGGTTTCATCCGCGCGCAATCCGGCCGATGCGATGCGCCACATCGGTAGTGCCATTGATTTGGTCATCAGCGATCTGCGGATGGGCAACGAGACCGGCATCGATTTGTTGCGCCGTTGGCGCGAGCAGCATCCGTTCACGCCGTTTATCATTCTCACGGCTTACGGTGCTGTCGATTCCGCCGTGACCGCCATGAAACTCGGCGCGAACGACTTTCTTACCAAGCCGGTCGATCCCGAGCAGTTGTTGCTGCTCGTGAACAATCTGCTGGCGGCGCGAGAGACATTGCCCGTGCCAGCGTCGCCCGGCACCGGTTTCGACAAGATCATCGGCCGCTCGCAGGCCATGAGCCAGATCTGCGAACAAACGGCCCGCGCCGCGCGAACCGATAGCACGGTGCTCGTGCTCGGCGAGTCCGGCACCGGCAAAGAGCTGATCGCCGAAGCGATTCATAAGAACAGTCCCCGTGCGGGCGGCCCCTTTGTCGTGGTCAACATCGCGGCGATTCCCGACACGCTCGTGGAAAGCGAACTGTTCGGCCACGTCAAAGGTGCGTTCACACATGCTGTCGCCAGCCGGATGGGCCGCTTCGAGTTGGCTCAAGGCGGGACGCTGTTCATTGATGAAATCGGTGACTTTCCTTTGCACTTGCAACCGAAACTGCTCCGCGTGCTCGAAGGCCGCACCATCACGCCCGTGGGCGGCAATCTGGAAATCTCGGTCGATGTGCGCGTAGTCGCCGCCACCAGCCGACCACTGGTCAAGATGAAGAACGAGGGTCAATTTCGCGAGGACTTGTATTATCGCCTCAATGTGATCTCGATTGCCTTGCCACCGTTGCGCCAGCGGCGGACCGACATTCCGCTGCTTGTGCGGCACTTCCTGGGGCAATTTGCCGCGTTGAACCGGACTCGACCCTTAAACGTCGAGCCCAGTTTGATGCACGAACTCGAAAACCTGCCGTGGCCGGGCAATGTGCGCCAGTTGCGAAATACGCTCGAACGAATGTCCGTCATGGCGCGACAGGAATCGTTGACACTCGAAGATCTTCCTGCCGACGTGCGCGAGCAAGAAGAGGAATCGACAGCCACGCTCGACGCTCCACTCGAATCGATCAAACGCGCCGCCATGGTCCGCGCCCTCGAGCAATTCGACGGCAATCGCACGAAGGCCGCCGAGTTTCTGGGCATTTCGGTACGCACACTCCAGCGTAAATTGCGCGATTGGGGCTGGAATTAGTTCAGGCGCGACAGCAAATGTGCCCGCTGTCTGATCCGGACCTCAAGAGCTAGAATCGTGTACCGTCAAGTTTACGATTCTGTCCGTGGTCATCGCTATGAAGTTCGCTTTGTTGGGGCTCGACGATACGCTGCGCGATTTGGTCGCGTCCTTGGCTGCCGAGCATGCGCCGGTCGCGGTGATGCACGACATTCCCGGCCCCTCGCAGACCGAGCTCGCGGGCTGGTTCCCCGACGCGCGCCATGCCCGCGAGTGGGACGAACTTCTGGCCCTCGATCAAGAGACGATCGTGATCGTGGCTCGGGGCGAAAGCGACGACCTGCGAGCCGAGCAGCTTCGGAAGTTGCTGCAACAAGGGCGAACCCTCGTGGTCTCGCATCCGGTCCTGGCGTCGATGGTGGTGCTTTTCGAGCTGGAAATGATCCGCAGCGACAGCCGGGCGATCGTGCTTCCCTGGACGCCCGAGCGGACGCATCCCGGTTTCACCGAGGTTCAGCGACGTTTGCAAGCGCCGTCGTTCGGCAAGATCGAGCAGCTTTCGATCGAGCGACCGGTCGAAGGTCGCGAGGCCGCCGGTGTGTTGCGTTCCTTCGCACGAGACATGCATGTGGCCCGCGCCTGGACGGGCGAGATCACCAAAGTCGCCGCACTCACCGGCGCAGGTGACTTCGGCAATCTGGTGGTGCAAATGTCGGGGCCCAGCGGCACGATCATTCGCTGGTCGGCGATTAGCCGGGCGATGCAGACGTCCGCCAAGTTCACACTCGTCGGCGCGCAGCAGAAACTAATCGTCGAGATCGATCCGTCCACACAGCACTGGACGGTCGATGGCGCGGCGATTGGTCCGGCAAAGTCGCTGGCTCAGACGTTGATCGATGAACTTTCGCAACGCTTGGCCGGCACGACCGCGGCGCCGACGTGGCTCGACGCTTGCCGCGATGCGGAATTGGCCGACGCCGTCGATCGCAGCGCGGTTAAAGGCAAGACGATCGAGTTGTATTTGGAAGATGTCAACGAGGAGAACACGTTCAAAGGAATGATGGCGGCGGGCGGCTGTTTTCTGCTGTTGTTTACGCTGCCGTTGATCGTGCTCGCGACGACGTTCACCAATCTCGAACTGCCGTTGGTCGAGTACTGGCCCTATGGCTTGCTGCTGATTCTCGCCGTTTTCTTGGTGTTACAGACCTTGCGGTTGGCGTTTCCGGTGACGGCCACGTCTAACGAGACGGCTGCGAAGTAACCCGCGGGAAGCGGCTGGTTCCGTCAAGGGGCTCCTGACTGCTTTACGAGTCCGGGCCAACCGATTACCGTGTGAGGGCGGTCACCCCGACCGCTTCGTTGTTGACTCACATCCTTGAGACCGCCCTCATGTCCCGCTCTCGCCGCACGTTCTTGGCCCAATCGATCGCCGGTTTGGCCGCTGTCACCACGCTTGCCGAGAATCTCATGTCCGCTCCGACCGACTC
>JAEUIL010000677.1 GCA_016794255.1 Planctomycetaceae bacterium
GCAGCGTGCTCACGGCCCTGCCCAGCGGCAGCCGGCAGCTCGACATCACCGTGAAGCTGATCGCTAGCGCCGGCGAGGTCACGTTTCGCGATACGAAAGAAGGGACTTTCGCGCTGCGCGTCGCGCCGTGGTTAGCCGTGACCGGCAACAAGTTCGATCCCGTCGGCGGCAAGGGACATATCTTGACCAGCGCCGGCCACCAGGACACGGCCGCGTGGGGAACGCGTGCCACGTGGGTCAGCTACTTTGGTCCCGACCCGCAAGGGGGCACGTCGTGCATCACGATGATGGATCATCCGAGCAACTTGCGGCATCCGACGTGGTGGCATGTCCGCGACTACGGCCTGTTCGCGGCGAATCCGTTTGGCATCAGCGACTTCGAGGCTTCGCCCGACAGCCCGATCAAGAAAGGAACCGGTATCGGCGGCCAGGGGACCAAGGGGAACTTCGTGCTCGCCGCCGGTCAGTCGTTCACGCAGCGCTATTTGATCTTGCTCGAACGGACGAGCCCCGACGCCGCGCGTCTCAACGCCGCGTTTGCCACGTTTGCGAAGAGCAAGTAACCGTGTCTCACTACAGGGTATCCTTCACATTCGGCGTGATGGCGGCACGACGTTGAATGATCCTGCACATCGACATGGATGCGTTCTACGCCTCGGTCGAGGAGCGCGACAATCCGTCGCTCGTCGGCAAGCCGGTCATCGTGGGCGGATCGGCCGAGGGGCGAGGCGTCGTGGCGGCGGCGAATTACGAGGCCCGCAAGTACGGCGTCCATAGCGCGATGGCCGCCGGTCGTGCGAAACGTCTCTGCCCGCAGGCGATCTTCATCAAGCCGCGCATCAGTTACTACGCCGAAATCTCGCGGCAGATTCGCGACATTTTCGAGCAATACACACCGCTCGTCGAGCCGTTGTCGCTCGACGAAGCGTTTCTCGACGCCTCTGGCAGCGAAGCGTTGTTTGGTTCCTCGGCCGAGATTGGTCGACAGATCAAACGCCGCATTCGCACGGAACTCAACCTCGTCGCGTCGGTCGGCGTCGCGCCGAACAAGTTCTTGGCCAAGATCGCCAGCGACCTGCGGAAGCCTGACGGTTTCGTGGTCGTCGAGCCGGATCAAGTGCAAGCGTTTCTCGATCCACTGCCGGTGGGACGCCTATGGGGTGTCGGCAAAGTCACCGGTCAGGTTTTCGATCGCTGGTCGATCCGCACGATTGGTCAGTTGCGACAACTCTCCCGCGAAACGCTCGACGATCTGTTCGGGTCGTCCGGCGAGCGTTACTGGCAACTCGCCCACGGCATTGATGACCGGCGAGTCACGCCCGATCGCGAGGCGAAGTCGATCTCGAATGAAACCACGTTTGCGGAGGACATCGCCGAGCTCGACATCCTGCGAGCGTGGCTCGTCGAGCTGGTCGAGCAAGTCGGCCGACGTTTGCGAAGACACGATATCAAAGGTCGCACGGTCGACTTGAAGGTGCGTTACGCCGACTTCACGACCATCACGCGATCCATGACGCTGCCCGAGCCGACGAACATCACGCAAGACTTGCTCAATGCGGGCGTTGAGTTGCTGACGCGCCGGTTGCCGTCGCGGCCGTTATCTGTGCGACTGCTGGGCTTTGGCGTGACGAAGCTCGACGACTCGGGCCGAACGCAGCAGCAACTGTTCGATCAACCCGATCGGCAGCGGAATCAAGAACTCGATCGTGTCGCCGATCAGATCACGGCCAAGTTCGGCAAACTTGCCATTCGCCGCGGTGCTCGGCTCGAAAAGGAGGAAGATTAGACGGACGTTACAAACCCAGACTGCTAGACGTCCGCGCCCAAAAAACATCCCTCCGATGGTTAATCCGCGCCGCTCGAGCACGGTCAAGTGAGTAACCTCACCCGACCTTTTCCCAGCGGAGGATTCATCATGGAATCGATCGAGCACCTTGCCGCGGCGTACGACCGTTGGCACGCTGAGGCCGAACGGCTGGCGGGCGGACTGCATGATTTGGCGCAACGGTCGACCGTGTATCACCATTTGTTTGCTGCCTCGGGTCGCAACCATGTCTTCCCGCTGATTGCGGCGCACGGAGCACTGTGGGCCCGGGGCTATTTTCAATTCGGGATGCGACTCGGTGCGTGGTTGTCGCTGCCGGCGATTGTCGAACCGGGGCGACGTGCGCGACTCCTGCAAAGCTTGCAGCAGTTCGCCGATGCGTTTCGTGAGGTCAACCGTCGCGTCTGTGTCGACACCTACACCACGTTCCACTTCACAGCGCTGTACGGCGATCATCCGTCGGCCGAGTCGTTCGTGCCCGCCAATCAACTCGCGGCCTTGGCTCGCATTCATCACGCGCGCCGTCGTGGTGTCGAGTTGCCCGACGATGAAAAGCGCGACGTGTTTGAGGCGTTCTTTCGCAATGAGCAAGCGACGGTCGTGGGACCGAGTGTGACCGCCGCGACCGAGTCGTTCGATTGGCCGTTGCTCAAGTTGATCGCGCTGCGTCCGGTGATTCGCTTCGCTTACTTCCCGCGCGGTGAGCGACTCTGGTTTCGCAACTTTGCCGACCGCGACAATCGCATTGCGAATGGCCTGCGAGCGTTCGAGATTGCCACCGAGGTCGGCTGGGACACGGTCGAAGCGCGGTTGCGCGACTACGCGATCCTGCCCGACGCGTTCTTCACCGCCAACGGCGTGAATTTCGAGCAGTTGCGAACGCGCGTGCTCACGGCGTGAGGGGCAAGTCTCGATTTGGCCCTGCGTCACGCTATAATCCGGCGGATAATCTGGCCAAATCCACAACCGGTACGACCTCTCGTCCCCCGCAGTCACCGAGTTCGATGCGGTACGCGACCCGACGGGCTCGGCACAACTCGACGCACTCTATGAACCTGAAGCACTTCCTGTTGCTGATCGCGGTTTGGCTCGCGTTCCACACCACGGCCTTGGCGGTGGGACATCCGGCGTTACCCGGCGATCATCCGCTCACCGCAGCGCAAGCTGGCGACGTGTTGCTGGCCGAGTTGCGTTGTGCGGCGTGTCATCAAAATGCCTCGCGCGGTTCACTGCCCGAGAAAGCCGCGCCCGATCTCAGTGCGGTGGGAGCCCGGGTCGCGCCAACTTATCTACGACGGTTTCTCGCGTCGCCGGCCACGGTTCATCCGGGCACGACGATGCCCGACGTGTTAACCACACGCTCGGCCGACGAACGCGAGCGGATCGCCACGGCGCTCACGCATTTTCTCGTGGCTCAGTCGCCGACACCGTTCGCGGGTGCCGGTTCTGCCGCGAGCGATCAGCAACCGGGGCAGACGCTGTACCATACGATCGGTTGCGTTGCCTGTCACGGACCGCGTGCGACTGCACGAACAACGCCGGTTGCCAAACGCAATGATGTCGAGGATGAGGACGAAGATCCGCTGCTCAAAGCCAAACGTGCGATCAAGCCGATCGCCATTCCGTTGGGACATTTGCCCGCAAAATACAGCGTGAAGTCGCTGAGCGAGTTTCTGTTTCAACCGCTCAAGGTGCGCAGCGGGGGCCGCATGCCCGACTTAAAGCTGACTCCGGTCGAGGCGCAGTCGCTGGCAAACTACTTGCTCACGGGCCAGACCGCGATCGAGCCGGCTCTGGTACCCGACCCCGCGTTGGTGCAGCAAGGTCGTGAGTTTTATCGCGAGTTGAATTGTGCTGCATGTCACCCACTGAGCGGCATGCAAGCCGCCCCGCGCATCGCAGCCGTGCGAGGTGCCGAGCTGACCCAAGGCTGCTGGTCGCCAACGCACGAGCGTGGCCCTCGCTATCAGCTCGAAGCCACCCAGACGCAAGCGCTCACCGCGGCATTGCAGGCCGAGTCGCAACCCGACACAGACTCGATCGCACTGGCGAAAACGTTGACCGCGTTTCGTTGCGTCGCCTGCCATGTGCGCGACGACTACGGTGGTGTGCCTGAGGCGTACGATCCGTTCTTTCTGGGTATCGAACCCAAACTGGGCGACGACGGCCGCATCCCGCCGCCGCTGACGTTGCTCGGCGCCAAGCTGCAACCGGCGTGGTTGCACAAGGTGTTGTTCGACGGCGAGAGCGTGCGTCATTACGTCTCGACGCGCATGCCACAGTATGGCGTGAACAATCTCGCGGCACTGCCCGCTCTGGTCGCTCGGCTCGATACGCTGCCCGATCAGCCGCTGAATTTGCCGACGGCCGAGGGTCGCTCGGAAAGCGAACGCAATCGTGAGAAACTCGTGCGCGCCGCGGGACGCGAGCTCTTGGGCGACAAAGGATTGAACTGCGTGGCGTGTCATACGTTCAATGGCAAAGCCGCGCCGGGCAGTCCCGGCATTGATCTCGTGACCACGCCGCAACGTTTGCAGCCCGCTTGGTACAACCGCTATCTGCGCAATCCCGGCGCCTTCCGTCCGCGCACGGTCATGCCCAGCGCGTGGTCCAATGGCATCGCGGCTCACAAAACCATCCTCGGCGGCAATACCGATGAGCAAATCGCGGCGATCTGGTACTACGCGTCGCTCGGCACTTCCGCCGCCGATCCCGCGGGCATTCGCGCCGTCAGCACGAAACTGATCGTCGATCAGCGTCCGCTGACGCATCGCGGCCGTAGCCGGGTCGCGGGCTTTCGTGGCATCGCGGTGGGTTTTCCCGAGCATCTCAACTACGCGTTCAATGCCGAGACCGGCACGCTGTCGGCGATTTGGCAGGGAGACTTTCTCAACGTGAATTGGAGCGGCCAGGGCTCCGGCGACTTCCAACCCGCTAGCGATCCGATCACGCTCGCTCAGGATGTGTCGTTTGTGTCGTTAAGCGATGCGAGTGCGCCGTGGCCGTTGCTGCCGGTGATGACGAAAGAAGCACGGACGAATCCCAATCCGCTGTATCCCAAGAACGTCGGCTATCAGTTCGGCGGCTATGCCCTCGACGAGACGTTTGTTCCCACGTTTCTGTACCGCAGCGGGTCGATCGCCATTCAGGATCGTAGCGTGGCCGTCAAACAAGGCGACCACCCCCGGCTCAAGCGCGTGCTGACGTTCAATGCTCCCGCGGCGCAGAGCGTGTGGTTTCGCGCGCTCACGGGCAATATCCACCGCGAATCGGAACGGGTCTTTCGCATCAACCGCTTGCGGGTAACGATTCCGTCTGTCGAAACGAAACTCCGCCCGACGACTTCGGATTCACAACCGAGCGAGTTGCTGCTGCATTTGCAACTGCCCGCGGGCCCCACCACGTTCGAACTCGAATATGAACCACTCGCCAAATAGCCCGCTGTCA
>JAEUIL010000707.1 GCA_016794255.1 Planctomycetaceae bacterium
GAAACACGGCCACGTCGGCGTACAGTTCGTGTTCGGCCAGCTTCTTGAGCCGCTCGCCCAGTTGCTTGGTGGCGGCGACCAGCGGTTCGCGTTTCTCGCTCGGAATCTCGATCCCCGGCGGGGGCAATGTCCGCGGAATCGCCGGAATCGCGTCCTGAGCGACGAGCGGTGAGCCGATGCTGACGAGCAGCCCGCAACCAATCGCGAGCAGAGACACGTAACGCAAGAGCGGAGTAATCATAGGAGCAGAGTTGCCGAGGCAAAAAGCGAGGATGCGAATCATGGTTTGGATCAAGCCGCTGTACCACTCGGAGCGAGTGAGTGCGAATCAGACCAATCGGGTGCGAGCCCGCTGGACGAAGGGGGCAACTCGTCCGACAATACTGGCCCACGAGAGATCGTTTAGCTTACCCGTTCGACTGCCCAAAACCAATTATTTATCAGGCTGATTCCGATGACTGACGCCACCGCATCGCCAGCTGTCACACCACTTTCGCTGCGCGTGCGACTGAGTTGCATGATGTTTCTCCAATATTTCATGCAAGGCTGCTATCTGCCCGTCGCGTCGCTCTATCTGCAAGATTCGCTCGGCTTCGAGAAGCAGCAGGTGGGCTACTTCAGCTCGGCACTGTCGATCGGACCGTTGCTTGCGCCCCTGTTCGTGGGACAGTTGGTGGACCGACATTTCGCCACGCAGCGCGTGTTGGCCTGCTGTCATCTCGTGGCCGGCGGGTTGATGCTGGCACTCTACGCACAGCGCGACTTTTGGTCGGTCATCACGCTCGGCACGCTGTACTCGATTCTGTGGGTACCGACGATGATGCTGACCAACTCGCTGGCGCTGTTCCATTTGCAGCAGCGCGATCGCGAGTTTCCCACCGTGCGTCTGTGGGGCACGATCGGCTTCATTTTGCCGGCTTGGTTGATCGAAGGGGTGTGGCTGGCCGGGCTCGAAGGGGACGCCTTGAACACGGCTCGCGGAGTGACGTTTGCCCTGTCGGGAGTCACGGGATTGGTGATGGCCGTGTATTGTTGGACGCTACCGAACACGCCCCCGAGCGACCGGTCGAAAACGTCGTTCGCACCGGCCCAGGCCGCCAACTACTTCTTGAGTCGAGAGCTGTGGATATTGGTGCTGGCGAGCTTCGGCATCGCTCTGGTACATCAATTCTATTTCGTCTGGAACAGTCCGTTCTTGAGTCACGTGCTCAAGTCGGGCGGTGTCACCGGCGCGTATGAGCAGCGGATCAGTTCACTGGGACAGATCAGCGAAGTGTTGGTGCTCGCGGGTCTTGGCTTGGCCGTGACACGTTTCGGTTTCAAACGCGTGATGCTCGTCGGAGCAACGGCGTACGCGCTGCGTTGCGCGTTGTTTGCCCTCGTTGCGGCGGCGGAGTTGCCGTTTGCGGCGAGCATCACCTTGGCCGGGCTAGGCAACGCGTTGCACGGGTTTTGCTTCGGCGCGTTTCTCGCCGCGGCGTTCATGTACGTCGATCGGCATTCGCCACGCGACATCCGCGGCAGTGCACAAACCATGTACGGGACGCTGATTCTGGGGACCGGCTTTCTGCTCGGCGGCATCGTGGCCGGGAAGATCGGCGAGTGGTTTACGACCGTCGATTCCAGCGGCGAAAAGCTCGCCAACTGGACGATGATTTGGGGCAGTTGTGCGGCGTGGGCGATTGTGTGTGTCGCTGTGTTTGCGCTCGGCTTTCGCGAACAAACGGCCAGCGAAACCGCTTGAGCGCAAGGATGCGCGGCGATCCGCAACCGCACTTCAGAAAACGATCGCATTCTCCGCGCTACTCTTGCGATGCTGGCTCGTGCGTCCCTTCGAGCGCCCATTGCACGGCATGCCGATTGAGCTCGGCGGCGTTGCGGAGCCGGAGCTTGCTCTTGATGTTCTCGCGATAGCTCTCGATCGTCTTGTGACTCAGGTAGAGCTTCTCGGCGATCTGACGGGTGGTCAGCCCGCGACCGATCATCGCAAACACTTCCAGTTCGCGATCGGTGAGGCTATCCAGAGCCGAGGTCGGCCGCACTTCATTGCCACCCAAGGCGCGGTTCAACACGCGATCGGCGAGTCGCGGACTTAGATACAGCTTGCCCGACATGACCGAGCGGATCGCCTCGACGACTTTCTCGCTCGCTTCTTCCTTGTTCACAAAACCGGCCGCTCCGGCGCGGAAGCAGCGCTCGCCGAACAGGCTTTCGTCGTGCATCGTCGAGACGATCATCTTCACGTTGCGATCGCGGAGCCGCAGTTGCTTGATGAATTCGATGCCGGTGCCGTCGCCAAAGGTGAGATCGACCACGATCACATCCGGCGTCAACTCAAGCGCCATCTTCAACGCGTCCGCGACGCTCGCCGCCTCGCCGCAGATTTCGATGTCAGGCTCATGCGACAGCAATTCGCGCATGCCAAGCCGGACTAGCGAATGGTCGTCGGCGATCATCACTCGGGTCGGTTTACCATTCATGTTTCACCTCTTCGATCTTGAGCCGGCACAGGACCGTCGTTCCAGCGGTAGCCGTACTGAGTACCGCCAGAGACCCGCCGATCAAATTGGCCCGATGCTTCATGATTCTCAAACCCATGCCACGCGACAAGGGCTCTTCGTCGGAATTGTGTTCCTCGATGCCGTGGCCATCGTCGGCCACTTCGAGGACGATTTCTTGCTCGGTTTGCCGCAACCGGATGGTCAATTGATTGGCCCCGGAGTGCTTGAGGGCGTTGTTCAAAGCCTCTTGGGCAATCCGGTACAGATGGTGAGCCACCACGTTGTTTTCGACCTGTACCGGCACCGGAGCATCGAGCCGGCAGGTCACGCCATGCAACCGCTGCGTGGAGTCGGCCAACTGCTCCAAGGCCGACATTAGGGCGGCTGCGTCGACCTCGACCGGCATCAAACCACGCACCACGGCGCGAGTTTGCCGCACGACACGCGGTATGGCGTCGGCCAGATCCTTGGCTCGATCGGCGACCGGCGAGTCTTGCATCTCCAGGGCTCGGTGCAGACTTTTGGCCATCAGCGACATGGCGGTCAACTCTTGGCCGAGCCCATCGTGCAACTCTTGGGCAATGCGGCGTTGTTCGAGCTCGACGCTCTCGGCAATGGCCCGTTGCAGTTCTTCACGCTCGATCACCCAACCCAGCAGCCGACCGACTTCCTGCATGATCGAAAGCATCTCGTAGGTCGGCTCGGTCGTCTCCGGCGAGAGGAACTCGATCACGGCCTCGACATCGTCATCGACCAGCACCGGAAACGCGATGATCGACCGAATGCCGCACTCGAGCAGCGACTCGCCCCGGCGGATCAAGGGAACTTGCTCGATGTCGCCGGCCCATTGCGGCAAGCGCTTCGCGACCACCTGACCCAGCCACGACTGACCGGGCAGGAAGAACATCTCGCGGGTCTCGTGGATCAAGTTTTCCATGTGCGCCGGCGGATCGCCGTAGGAGGTCCAGATCCGCGAACACTCGAATTCGCCACTGAGCTTGTTCCGCACAAACGCATGCGCCACCGGCCAGTTGAGATATTCGCAAATGCGTCGCATCGCCGAGCGCATGGCCCGATCGACCGACTCGGCCTGATTGCAAATCGCGGCGATATCGTGTTGCAGCGTAATCAAACGCGTCCGCTGGGCCACCTCTTGCTCGAGCGTTTTGTTCAACGTCCGCATCGTATCTTCGGCTTTCTTTCGTTCCGAGATATCGACGATCGAACTGAGCACCAACGTGCCGGCCGAGGTTGAGATTGGGTTGAGCCCGATCTCGATCGGAAACTCCGTGCCATCGCGCCGCAGCCCCATGAGGTCGCGATCGATATCAAGCGCGCGACGCTGCGGGTCTTGGAAGTACTTGGCTCGCAACGCCGGAAGTTCTTCCCAATAGCGGTCCGGGATCAGCAACTCGATCATCTGACCGAGCATCTCGCCGCGCTCGTAGC
>JAEUIL010000720.1 GCA_016794255.1 Planctomycetaceae bacterium
TGGGCTTCATGGGCTAACCTCGGTTTTATGAGTCGGCGCGAAACCGCAAGCGAAGGACGAAACGTGTTCTACGGGGAGACGGTCGGTTGCTCGCTGGTGGTTTCGCGTTGGGGTATCGCGCGCGCGGCGGTCAACGGCGGCTTGCGTCGTCCAATCACAAGCATGTCGACCGGCTCGGGTCGCCGCGTGCGATCGCACGAAATGGTCGTGACAGGCTCCCAATCAAACGGAATCTCGATCGGTTGCGGCTCGTCGCGATTCTGGGCGAAGCAGAAGTACTCGCCCACTTCGTGACCACGCTCGGCGGGCAACAGTCGCGGCACTAACCGTACCGGCTCGGCAAAGTAGAAATTGAACATGTGATGCGCAGGCCCCAGGCTCGTGAGCTGGGCGTGTGGCGGCAGTTGTTGCTTCAACTGGGCGATGTCCCCGGCGGGGTTCGTGCTTTGGGCGACAACGACATTGAGCACCACGCCGACATAGATCAGGCCGCAGAAGCCCGCAACGGCGAGTACCGCTTGACGTTGCAGCCGCGGTTGATCGGCACCGCGCCGCGCGATGACGAGCGCCGCCACGGCGATGCCGGCCGCAACGACAATCAACGCCAACCAAGCGAGCGGTTGCGCCACGCCCCGTGGCAATTGTTGTCCCCAACCCGCGATGACGATCAAAGTCAGCGGTGTGACGCCGATAAGCGCGATCGAGCCACTCACATAGCGTCGCCAACTGGCCATCCACCACGTCGCTCCACTGGACTCGGCGCAACGCTGGACGACAATGCCGACCAAGATCGCGAGGCACGGAAAGAGCGACAGATAGTAGCGAGTCACCGCATCGGGTGCGAACCAGCAGGTCGGAAAGGTCACCGCCAAGCACGTCGCCACAAAGGCTGCCGGGCGACGCGCCGCGCCGAGTGTGCGATAGATCCAGCTACCCAAGTAGGCTGGCAACAACAGCGACCAGGGCAGCGTGGCCAGCAACAACTTGAACGGATACGTGGCCACATGGCGCACGACGCCGCCGAGATGGCTGGAGGTGAAGCGATGGATCAGATGCCCTTCTTGCGTGTAGACGCCGAGCACGCCTTGACCACCGACCGCCATCGCAAACGGGATCTGCCACGCACCAAGAATCGCGACGAACAAGGCTCCACCGCAGAGATATTGCCACGAGAGCAACGTCCGCCAATCACGCTGCACCAAGAGCAAGTAGACCGCCGTGACGCCGCCAAAATAGACCGGTGCTTGCGGCCCTTTGGCGAGCGTGGCCAAGGCGGCGAGCGCGAAGCCGACGCTCCACAAGAGCAACCGTGATCGGCCCGACTCGTAGAGCGAGTGCCACACGAGCAGCGAGGACGTGAGCAAGAACGTGAATAGCGAATCGCTCTCGGCCAAGCGACCGAGTTGCATCGTCTGCGCCATCGTCGCAAAGGCACAGCCCGCGGCGAGAGCGCCTAGCGGCGCGAGGAAACGTCGGCTGTAAGCGTAGATCACCGTGCCGGTGCCGAACATCGCCAGTACACTTGGCAATCGAATGCCCCACAGACTCGTGGGACCAAAGACCGACATGCACGCGGCGATGGTCCAACAATGCAACGGTGGGCGGTCAGGAAACGGGGCGCCTTGTTGCCGGGGGATCAAATAGTCGCCCGTGGCGAGCATCTGCTGCGCGACGGTGGCCCAACGGCTCTCTTCGCCACGAATCGTCTGATCGGCCAAGCGTGGCACATAGACCAGCGCCGTGAGCAGCATCAAGAGCCAGAATTCCGTCTCGCGCCACAACGGCGCTCGCGCGGAGGAATGATCCGTCGGCGACATGCACGCATCCTTGCGTTGATTGTCGTTGAATTCAAATTCGTAGCCGAACTCGCCAGAGTTCGGGGAGCGTCGGTGACAGGGCGTGCCCGAACTCTGGCGAGTTCGGCTACGACTTGCGTTACGCGTTCACACCCAAACGCTCGCCGCGGTACTTGCCGGTCGTGACTCGCTCGATCCAGCGCGGGTTGGCCAAGTACCACCGCACCGTGCGTTCCAAGCCCGACTCAAAATTCTCCAACGGTCGCCAACCCAGCTGGGTTTGAATCTTGGTGGCATCAATGGCGTAGCGGCGATCGTGTCCCGGTCGGTCCTTGACGTAGGTGATCTTACTGCGACACGGAGAGTGCGGCAATCCCGGCCGAAGACGGTCGACACCGTCGCAAATGCCGTGTACCACGTCGAGATTCGTGCGCTCGCTATCACCGCCGATGTTGTACTCCTCGCCCGGCGTGCCGCGTTCGAGCACCGTCGTGATAGCACGGCAATGATCCTCGACGAACAACCAGTCGCG
>JAEUIL010000737.1 GCA_016794255.1 Planctomycetaceae bacterium
AAGTCGGGACCGGCCATCGTGCTTGGCAAACCGGCCGAGAGTCTGTTGATCCGCAAGATTCACTCTGGCGAAATGCCGCCGAACAAACGGCTGCAAGAAGCGAGCGTCAAGCCGATCACGAGTGACGAGACCGATAAGCTCGCGCGCTGGATCGCCGCCGGCGCTCCCGAGATCGACATGCAGCCCGACGTGGCTACGACCGCACCGGATCCGTTGGTCGCCGACGAAGATCGCCGGTGGTGGTCGTTCCAACCGCCGCGTGATCAAGTCCCGCCGACGGTCAAGAATGTCGCGCGGATCAGCAATCCGATCGATCGTTTTGTGCTTGCCAAGCTCGAGAGCGTCGGGCTCGACTTCGCACCGGAAGCCGATCCCATCGCGCTCTGTCGGCGGTTGTATTACGATCTGACCGGACTGCCGCCCACCCCGGAGGAAATGGACGACTGGGAAGAAAAGTTGAAAGCTGAAAGCCGAAAGCATGCAGAGACGCAGCCTTCACGCGACAGCGCAGCTTTCAGCTCTCAGCTTTCAGCTTTTGATTCCCAGCTTTCTGCTTTGGTCGACAAACTACTCGCCTCACCCCGTTATGGCGAACGTTGGGGTCGCTACTGGCTCGATGCCGCGGGCTATGCCGATAGCGAAGGCAAACGCAGTCAGGATCCGGTGCGTCCGTTCGCCTATCGCTACCGTGACTACGTGATCCGCGCCTTCAACAGCGACAAGCCGTATGACCGCTTTTTGCTCGAACAACTTGCCGGCGATGATCTGGCCGACTTCGAGCATGCTCCGCAACTGACGCCCGAGCTGCTCGACAACCTGATCGCGACGGGCTTCATGAAAATGGCCCCCGACGGCACGGGCTCGAATGTCGTCAACTTCACGCCCGAGCGGCTCGAGGTGATCTCGGACCAACTCGAAATCTTTGGCTCGACCGTGTTGGGGCTGACGTTGAAATGTGCCCGGTGCCATAGTCACAAATACGATCCGATTCCGCAACGCGATTACTTCCGGATCATGGCCTGCTTCAAAGGGGCACTCGACGAACACGATTGGCTCAAGCCGTCGCAAGTCGCGGGTCAATCGAAGGGTGCGCTCTTCGGCAGTCGACAGATCGCGATGGCGAACACCGGCGAGCAGCAGGAAGTGGCGGCGTTCAATCGTCAGATCGATGCCGAGATCGCGCGGCTGAAGGTGACCGTCGATCAACCCGGCGGTATCTCGGCGAAGGAACTCGACAAGCAAATCAAGAAGCTCGAGGCCGACAAGCGCCCCGCCCCGTCGATCCAAGCCGTTTGGGATCGGGGCGAGCCGTCGCCGACGTACATGTATCGACGCGGCGATTATCTCAGCCCGGGACGTCTCGTCGGACCCGGCGTGTTGTCGGCACTGACCGATGGCCAGACGCCGTTCCAGGTGGAGAAGCCGTATCCCGGCGCGACGTCGACCGGCAGGCGTTTGGCGCTGGCCCGGTGGGTGACCTCGCCCGATCATCCGCTCACGGCCCGGGTGATGGTCAATCGGCTGTGGAAGCATCATTTTGGCGTCGGCATCGTCAAGTCGCTCGACAACTTTGGCAAGATGGGTGTCCCGCCGTCGCACCCTGAGTTGCTCGATTGGCTGGCGAAGGAGTTTGTCCGCTCGGGTTGGAGCGTCAAAGCGATGCATCGCCTGCTGGTCACGTCGAGCGTGTATCGACAGTCGTCGCAATGGACGCCCGATCGCGAACGTCTCGACCCTGAGAATCAATTGCTCTCGCGCATGCCGCTGACCCGGCTCGATGCCGAAGCACTCCGCGATTCGTTGCTCTATGTGGCTGGCAAGCTCGACGAACGGCGATTCGGTCCGCCCGACAACGTGACCGCCCGGCCCGATGGTCTGATGATGCCCGACGAGGGACTCGACGGCAGTTATCGTCGCGCGATCTACGTGCGACATCGTCGTAAGGAAGTGCCGACGATCCTTGAGACGTTCGACCTGCCGCAGATGAACCCGAACTGCATCGAGCGGACCGAGTCGACCGTCGCGGCTCAGGCGCTCCATTTGATGAACAACGAGCAGGTTCACGAATTGTCGGCGGCGATGGCCGAGCGCGTCGAGCGTGAGGCACCAGGAAGCGTCGAGGCGCGATTGGAGCGCGCGTTTCGGATCGCGTTCAGTCGAGCACCCCTGCCGGCGGAACGGTCTGCGAGTCGGGAAACGTTCCAAAAGTTGGTCGCCGCTTGGTCGTCGCAGTTGAAGCAAGTCAACGAAGTGGCCGGCGATCGCAACGACCATGACGCGCCGGAGCACAAGGCGCTGGTGACGTTTTGTCACGCGCTGGTGAACTCGGCCGGGTTTTTGTATGTGGATTAGCATTTGAGGTTTAGGCGCGAAACCGCAAGCGAGTTAACGACTCGATCGCAGTGGAGCGATGTCGCAGCTCGCTTGCGGTTTCACGCGTAGAAAAAAGATACTGGGTAACCGACCATGCAACGAACCGACACGCGTATTTACTCGCTCGATCGCCGGGGGTTCTTCGGCTCGGTCGCGGGCGGCATTCAAGCCGGGGCGCTGGCGTATCTGTTAAACCAGGATCTGTTCAGCAGCGCCGATCTGTTCGCGGCCGATTCGCCGCATGCCGACGAGCCGCAGCGCAAGCTTTATGACCTGAAGCCGCGACCGTCGCATTTCCCCGGCAAAGCGAAGGCCGTGATTCAGCTGTTCCAGAACGGCGGACCCAGCCAGGTCGATCTGTTCGATCCCAAGCCGATGCTCGATAAGCATCACGGCGAGCCGTACTACGACAAGATCGCGGCCGACGTGTCGAGCCCCGAGTCGGCGGGCGGTTTGCTACGTAGCCCGTTCAAGTTCGCCCAACATGGCAAGTCGGGCATGTGGATCTCGGACGCCTTGCCGCATTTGCACGCGCATGCCGACGACATCGCCGTGATTCGGTCGATGTACAACACGCATCCGAACCACGAGCCGGCGTTGTTCGCAATTCATAGCGGCAAGCTGCTGCCGGGTCGACCGGCTATCGGCGCGTGGGTCACCTATGGCTTGGGAAGCGAGAATCAGAATCTGCCCGCGTATGTTGTACTCGACGATCCACTCGGTTTGCCGGTCAATGGCGTGCAAAGTTGGCAGGCTGGCTTCTTGCCGCCGGTGTATCAAGGGACTCGCATCCGCTCGACCGGCACGCCGGTGCTTGATCTGCATTCGGCAGTCGAGCAACCGTCGGGCGTTGTGCAACTCGAACGTGACTTGCTCGGCCGACTCGATGCGATTCACAAGCAACTGCATCCTGGCCAGTTGCGGCTCGACGCGCGGATTGCGAGTTACGAACTCGCGGCGCGCATGCAACTCGCGGCGACCGATGCACTCGATGTGAAACAAGAGTCGGCCGACATACTTGAGATGTACGGTGTGGGTAAAGAGCCAACCGACTCGTACGCGCGGCGCTGCATTATGGCCCGCCGGCTCGTCGAGCGTGGCGTGCGTTACGTGCAGATCTTCATCAACGGTCAAATTTGGGACAATCACAACGGGCTGGAGAAGGGGCTGAAGGGGGCGTGCGATCGGACCGACAAGCCGGTCGCGGCGTTGCTCAAGGACCTGAAACAGCGCGGCTTGTTCGACGAGGTGCTCGTGGTTTGGGGCGGCGAGTTCGGACGATTGCCGATTGCCCAAATACCGAAAGGGAAAGATTTGTCCGCAGCGGGCCGCGATCACGGGCCGCGCGGGTTCAGTCTGTGGATGGCCGGCGCGGGGATCAAAGGGGGCACGGTCCACGGCGGCACCGACGAGGTGGGCTACGCCGCCCAAGACAAGCCGGTCAGCATCGCCGACTGGCACGCGACCATCCTGCATACGCTGGGGGTCGACTACGAGCGGCTGTTCTTCGTCCGCAACGGCTTGAAGGAAAAACTCACCGATTTGGCCAAGGCGAAGATTGTCCGCGAGATTATGGCTTGATTGTCCCGCCGCAAGCTACTGTTGCACAAGTAGTTGCGAGTTGCGGAGTGCCCGCGCGGCTGAGCCTGGGGTAAATCGCATCCATCTGGGCCGATGGGTTATGTTTGGTATGCCGACTGGAACGGATAGGTCGCTCCTGACAATTTCGTTGACTGCCTGGGTAATTCGTTTAACCTCGGACAATAGGCCAAAAGTCCGTCGCCACGCGCCGAGGGGTCCTACCTCGGTCAGGAAACTCACCGGTAATTGAACCACAGACCGGGGCGATCGGACCATTCCGCCGATCAGGGAAGGCCGGACGACACGATCGGCGCGGAATCGTCTCGGGCAGCACGCTCATCGGGACGCCCCATCGACTCAGGAAGCTCTCCTAGCAGGGTTGTGAATCATGTTTTGGCATCACTGGCGGAAGCGGTTTCAAGAACTGATGGCCCAACGTGCGCAGCGCGGTCGTCGGCAGCGATCGCGCAAAGCCACGTTCCGCCCGTTGCTCGAGACGCTCGAGAAGCGGCAAATGCTGGCGGTCGATTTAACCATGTTCGGAGGAGCCTTAGATGAAGGGGGCGAATTCTTTCAACCCGCCATCGTGGCGTCGATTGATGCGACTTCGTCGAACAACGTCATTTTCACTCTTATTAGCTCTGGTGAGGCCCAATTCAACGCTGGCACAAACAGCGACTTTCTGTTCGCAGGTGCTTCGAGCGGAACACTTACGATTACGATCGCGCCTGGGAGTTTAAGCGCAAGCGCGTCGCTCAACGCTATCAACGACTCAATTTGGGAAGGTACTTTGCCCGAAACGGTCGTGTTCGATATCGCAAGCATTTCAGGTTTCACGGGGGCCACAACCGGCAACACGTCGGCACAACAGATCATTATCGACAACGACGCCGCTCCCACGGTGAGTCTCGCGTTTGCCGCGACGACGGTCAGCGAGTCCGTCGGCTCGGCGGCGCTGGTCGCAACGCTGTCGGGACCTGCGTCTCAAGACGTGACCGTGCAGTTGGATTCGCCCGGCAGTTCGGCGACCGAGATCGACGACTACACGCTCCCCGCTCCGTTCGAGATCACGATTCCTGCCGGCTCATTGTCGGCTTCGGTCTCGTTCGGCATCGTCAACGATACGACCAACGAGTCGACCGAAACGCTCATCATTAACTTGAACGGTATTTCACCGATCGAGGTGGAAGCCAACAGCGCCGCCAGCGTCAGCACGCTCACCATCACCGATGATGACGTCGCGCCGTCGTTAAACGTCGACGTGCCCACGACCTCGTTCAGCGAAGAAGCAGGCACGGCTTCGGTGGTCGTGACCTTGAGCGCCTCGCTCAGCACGCCGCTGATTGTGCCGTTGAGCTTCAGCGGCACCGGCACTTTCGGCATCGATTACTCTGCCACGACGACCAGTGTCGTGTTCAATGTGGGCGAGACGAGTGCCACGCTGGTGCTGACCGGCTTGAGCGATACACGCTACGAGCCGGGCGAGACGGCAATCGTCAGCATCGACAGCGCTCCGTCCGGTTCACAACTCGGTGCCACAACCTCGGGTTCGCTCACGATTAACGACAACGACAGCCAGCCGACCGTGACCATGCTCGCCCCCGCGCCGGGCTCGGTACACGAGTCGGGCTCGTCGACGACGCTCGTCTTCCAGCTCTCGAACTTGTCGAACGACCCGGTCACGATCGATCTCGGTACGACCGGCACCGCGACGAACGGCGTCGATTATTCGCTTTCATCGACGAGCTTGACCATCGCCGCGGGCCAATCGACCGGCAGCGTTACGCTCACCGGTTTGGCCGACGCCGCGCCGTCGTTCGAGGGTAGCGAGACGGCAATCGTCACGATCGACAATGTGACCAACGGCACTGAGAACGGCACGCAATCGCAGTCGGTCACGATTGTCGACAACGAGACGCCGCCCACGTTGACCC
This sequence comes from Planctomycetaceae bacterium, assembly GCA_016794255.1. GTDB lineage: Bacteria > Planctomycetota > Planctomycetia > Pirellulales > PNKZ01 > JAEUIL01. The sequence goes on from JAEUIL010000737.1 coordinate 5,889, forward strand.
TGGCGTTGTCGGCCAACTCGATGTCGGAAGTGAGTGGCACGGTGACGATGTCGGCCACGATCACTGGCGCGACGTCGACCCAGGACATTGTCGTTCCGTTCACACTCGGCGGCACAGCCACGAGCGGCAGCGACTACACGACCACGCCTGGGTTTGGCTCCACCGCCTCGGGCACGATCACGATTCTCGCCGGACAAACCGTCGGCACCGTGGTGCTCACGAGCGTTGACGATCTTCTGGACGAAGGCATCAGCGAATCGATCGCGATCAACGTCGGCACGATTCCATCGAGCGTGACTTACACGGGCTCGAGTACCTTTGCTGTGGCGCAGGTTGACGACGAAGCCACGCCCAGCGTCGAACTGTCGTTCCACACCTCGTCGATCACCGAAGATGGCGGCGTGATCCGGCTGTTGGCCGAGTTGAGTGGCCCGTCGAGTCAGGATGTCGTTATCAATCTGAGCTTGGCCGGGACGGCGACGTCGAGTGACTACACGTTGCCGAGTTCGATCACGATTCCCGCCAATTCGCTCTCGGCCAGCATTGCGCTCACCACGCTGTTTGACTTCGTGGTCGAGGGGAACGAGACGGTGGCCGTGACCATCGCGTCGATCAACAATGGCGCGGCGATCGAAGCGATTCCGCAACAGATGAGCGCTTCGATTGTCGATCTGCCGGTCACGCTGAGCCGGTTGGGGACCGGTTCGCTCGCCGAGTCGGGCGCGGAAACGATCATTGCCTCGCTCGGTCAAACCCGAGCGGTCGATACGACGGTCAGTCTCACGCTCACCGGCACGGCATCGAGCGGCAGCGATTACACGATTAACCCCGCGGTGATTGTGATTCCGGCCAACTCGCTGAGCGCGAGCACCGCGTTTACGGGCGTGAATGATACGGCCGACGAGGCCGATGAGACGGCGGTGATTACGATCAACGTCGGCAGCGGCGTGACATCGTCGTCGCAGCAAGTGTCGCTCACCTTGCTCGACGATGACTCGACGCCAACGATCAATCTGACCGTCGACAATGCCTCGATCAACGAGAATGGCGGCGTCGCCACCGTCACCGCGACGTTGAGTGCGCCATCGAGTCAAACCATCACCGCCTCGATCAATTTGAGTGGCGTTGCCAGTTCCACAAGCGATTACACGCCGTCGGGAACGTTGTTCACGTTTGCTCCCGGCGCGACCGTGGCCACGCTGTCGCTCACCGCCACGAGTGATGCCTTGGCCGAGCCGAACGAATCGATTGTCGTTTCGCTGGGTAATCTGTCGAGCGGCGTCTCGGCCGGCGCGACGACGACCGTCAGTTCCTCGATTGTCGACACGGTGGTCCCGACCGTGACGTTGTCGCGGACCGGTTCGGGCAGCCTGATCGAAGGCGATTCCACGTCGATCGTCGCCACATTGTCGCAAGTCGCCTCGCAGGACATCACCGTGACGTTGGGCGTGACGGGTTCCGCCACGACGGCATCCGACTTCACGCTGACCAGCACGACGATCACGATTCTCGCGGGTTCCTCGACCGGCTCGGTCACGTTGAGCACCATCGACGACACTCGCGACGAAGCCGATCTCGAGTCGGTCACTATCGACATCATTAGTGTGGCACCAGGGAACGCGGCGACGGAAAATGGCAACCAGTCCGTCACGGTCCAAATCAGCGACAACGACGCGGCACCGCTGGTCACGGGATTCTCGATCAGCAACACTTCGCTCAACGAGAGTGGCCAAACCGCGAGTATTGTCGCCACGATCGGTGCGGTCTCCGACTTGCCGGTGACGATCGTTCTCGCCGCGTCTACGAACAGTGCCCTGTCCGGTAGCGACTATGTGCTGTCGGCTAACTCGATCGTGATTCCCGCGGGTCAGACGAGCGGCTCGATCACCTTGACGACGAGTGTCGACGCGCTCACAGAACCGTCCGAGACGTTGACCATCGATATTGCCTCCGTCACCAACGGATCGGAGAACGGTACGCGTTCGGTGCAAGCGACGATTTCCGATGTCGCTACGCCGGGTGTGACCCTGACGCGCCAAGGAACCGGCGATTTGGCCGAGAACGGCACGACGACCTTGGTCGCCACGCTGACGCAAACCAGTTCGCAAGCGATCACGATCAATCTCGGTGCAACAGGGACCGCGAATTCGTCGTCCGATTACAGCCTGAGTGCGAACTCGATTGTGATTCCGGCCGGCAGTTTGTCAGGAACGGTCACGTTTACCGGGCGTGCTGACAATCTCGACGAGCCAAACGAGACGGTGACGTTGAGCATTGCCTCGATCGTGCCGGTCGGTAGCGCCGCGTCGAGCGGTTCGGGTGTCGTCAGCTTCGTACTCGCCGATGATAACCCGCCGCCTACGATCTCGTTCTCCGCCTCGGCAGGCAGTATCGCCGAGAACGGCGGCACGGCGATCATCACCGCGACATTGGCCCAACCGTCAGGCCAGGACGTGACGGTCAACATCGCCTTGAGTGG
>JAEUIL010000774.1 GCA_016794255.1 Planctomycetaceae bacterium
GGGCATGTTTCTCGAGGAAAACGCATGTCCACGAAGACGTGGACATGGCACACATTCCCAAACGGTATCACCACCCTGTCGCGTGCAACCCTTGCGCAAGGGCAGGTCGGTAAATAGAATGGAAGTTCCGCGTGAGCGAGGATGTTTATCGCGGTGCTGGTTGGCTTCACCTTTTTCTTGACGTCAGTGCAGAGCATGATTGCGATTATCGACTACGGCATGGGCAACTTGCGAAGCGTGCAAAAAGGCTTCGAGCAAGTGGGACACTCGGCCACAATCACGAGCGATCCCGCCGTGATCGCGAAAGCCGAGCGAGTCGTACTGCCCGGCGTGGGTGCGTTTGGCGATGCGATGCGTGAACTCAATGATCGCGGGCTCGTGGAGCCGATCAAATCGTTCATCAACCGCGGCAAGCCCTTCTTGGGTATTTGCCTCGGCCTGCAACTGTTGTTCGAAGTAGGGCACGAGGATGGCCATCACACGGGACTGGGGGTCCTCGCGGGTGAAGTGCGTCGCTTTGAGTTGCCGCACGATTTCAAAGTGCCGCACATGGGCTGGAACCAACTCATGATGCGCCGCCCCGCGCCGATCTTGGCGGGATTGCCCGACGGCGTACACATGTACTTCGTCCACTCGTACTACGTCGTGCCGCGTGATCCGGACGTGATTGCCACGGAAACTGACTACGGTGGTCCGTTCGTGTCGGCGATTTGGCGCGGCAACGTGTTTGCCACGCAATTTCACCCCGAGAAGAGTCAAGCCGACGGCCTGCGAATCTTGAAGAACTTTGCCGAGCACACGGCTTAGAACAAGCCGACGCAATCGTCGGGTTACTTCAAGTCCTGGAACTCGTTCATCGCATCGCGACGTCCGATGACCAGCAGCAGTTGATCGTCGGTCAGCACGAAATCGCTGGCTGGGTTGAGTGTCAGCTTGCCGCTCAGATGGTCTTTCACGCCGAGCACCGAGAGTCCGTAGTGACGTCTCAAGTCGGCATCGCGGAGGTTCTTGCCTGACAGGCTCGAGGGGACCGCGATCTCGGCGAGGCTGTATTCCGTGTCGATCGTGAGCGCGTCGAGCACGTTGGGCCAGGTCATCGAGTCGGCCAACTGCTGGGCCATCTCGGCCTCGGGAAAGATGACCCGTTCGACACCGAGATATTCCAGAATCTTGCCGTGCTCGACGGTCACGCCCTTGACTTGAATCCGTCGCGCGCCGAGCTCTTTACAGTGCAGGGCCGACATGAGCGACAGCTCGATCTGTTCACCGAGACTGATGAACACCGCGTCGGCCTGATTAACGAGCAGTTGCTTGAGCGTCTCGCGATCGGTGACGTCGCCGACAATGGCTTCGTACAGCACGTTCTTCAGATCCTCGACGCGGTCCTCGTCGGAGTCGACGCCGGTGACGCGGCAGCCGTTCTTGGCCAGCCGTTGAGCCAGCGCGGTACCAAATGAACCGAGACCGAGCACGATAAAACGCTTAGGCGATTTAGCCATGATTTAACCGATGAGGACGTCGTCCTTGGGATACTCGACCACACGCTTGCGCTCCGTCCGTGACAGAGCGACAAACGCCGTCAGCGGGCCGAGTCGGCCGAGATACATGAGGATGATGATGATAATCTTGCCGCCGGGATTCAAGTACGCCGTGAAGCCGAACTGCTGGCCCGACGTATCGACGCTCAGGCCGACGGTCCCCAGCGCGCTGGCGACTTCGAACGCGGCGCTCAAGAACCGACCATCGCTGTTCGGCTCAAAAATCAACACGGCCACCATGGCCACGACCGACACGACGGTGAAGATCAACGCGGTGGCGGTGGCGCGTTCGATGATCTCGTCGGAAAGTGAGCGACGAAATAGGGTCACGCGAGGATGTCCTTGCAGTCGTGACCAAGCGTTGCAAACAAGCACCATGAACGTCGAGACCTTAAAGCCACCCGCGGTCGAGCACGGACCCGCACCGATCAGCATTAGCAGCAACACCAAGAAAATCGTCGCGTCACGAAACGAACTGAGATCGACCGATTGAAAACCGGCCGTGCGCGGCACGACCGATTGAAACGTCGCGACGAGCAACTTCGTCCCCAACGACATGTCTTTCAGGCTGTGGTTCCACTCCAAAAGCAAGATCATCACCGTGCCCATGACGAGCAGCCAACCGGTGCCGAGCAGCATGAGTTTCGTGTGCAGCGTGAATGCTTCCCAGCGTCCGATGTTCTTATCGGTAAAGCGTCGCCACACGTCGAGTACGACCGGATAGCCGATACCGCCGAGAATAATCAGCCCCATGATCACGACGTTGGTCGTCAGGTCGGACTTGTAGCGAACCAGGCTGTCGTCATGGAGCGCAAAGCCCGCGTTGCAAAAGGCCGAGATCGAATGAAAGAACGCTTCCCACAATGATTGAGACCAAGGCGCTTCATTGAGCAAGAGATTGCGAATCGCCAGGATCACGAAGCCGACACCTTCGGCACCCGCGGTGAATAACAGCACGTTGCGAATGACCCAGCGGAGATCGTAACTCTCGCCACCGAGCGTCGAGACAATCACCGCCTTTTGTCGCAGGCTTTGTTTGCCGCCAAATTGCAACGTCACAAAGGTCGTGACCGTGATGATGCCGATTCCGCCCAGCTGAATCAGGCCAAGTATTACACCCTGGCCAAACGATGAAAAGTCGTTGGGAGTCGAACGAACCGCTAGGCCCGTGACGCAGGCGGCACTGGTGGCGGTGAACAAGGCGTCGAGAAACGACACT
>JAEUIL010000782.1 GCA_016794255.1 Planctomycetaceae bacterium
GAGAAACGAAAACCGCCATCCGTAAGTTGAACGACGCCCTTGAGCAGGTGGACGAAAAACCGGAGAGTTGCCTCCAACGCTTGCTCGAACGTGAAAATGAGTTGGCCGAATTCCGCGCCGAATTGGAAGGTCTCTCAGCCCAGGAAGGCCACGCTCGGTTACCGACGCGCAAGGAGATCGAGACTCGGATCGCCGAGTTGACGACAGTTCTGGATAAGGCCGATCGTTCGGTGCGGGACGACCTCCATGCTCTGATCGGAACAATTCACGCCGTGCCGCATATGCAATTCGGCAGCAACAAGGTGGTCCTCCGCGCCCGCGTTGAACTCCATCTGGCCGCCTTGTTGCCTGCCCGAACTCGGGCAGCGCTGGCTGGCGCGTACGGAAAATCGGAAGCTTGGGGTTTCGAGCGGATCGAAATGTCGGTCGATCTGTTTGAGCCTTCGACCGGCCCCAAATATGGCCTGGCAGCGCTTTCGTTGACCGATCAAGGTCTGGGTTTGACAGCGGTCGGCAAACAATTGGGAATAACCAAGCGACGGGCAAACATCGCTGTGCAGTACGGCAGGCAAATGCGCGCCGCCGGGGTGACCGATCCGTTTCATGAATTGACGAGCTGCCCCGACAATGCCAGTCGGTGGATTCGGCGCAAACATCAAGCAGGCGACGGGCAAGCGGCTTAATAGCGAACTCTTGATTGCGGGAGTGTTGTCAACGCGTGACTTGCGAGCGAAGCGCACTCCGCGTTGAAAGTTCCATCGCTGGCGATTGGTTGCACAGCGAAACGGATGCAAGTTCGTCCCGCATGTTGCAACTATGCGCTAAATATTTGAGATTTTTGCGTCACAACACATGAAGGCGCAAACCGCTATCAGACCGAAGCCACAGCGATTTCTTGCAATACGGCTGCAATTACAGAAACGACGATGTGAAGCATTCTTCGTCGTCGCCTGCCCATTTCATTACTCTGCAAGGCACTCCAATGCACACCACCACCCAACCGCTGACCCCGAAAACAGGCGACGTACTTCAGGTGATTGCCCTGGGACGCATCTCGACCATTCATCAGGATATCGAGAACATCGAAGCGTCGTACCGCTATATCGAAGACTTTTTGAGTCGTATCTACCCAGGACCGTCGAAGATTCATTTTCTCGGTGAACAGGCCAGCGGAATGCGCACCGATCGCGCCACGATCCGAGCAGCCGAGGATCTGGTCGCGACAGGAACGATCGATCTGGTGATCGCCGAAGACTTGAGTCGCATCTATCGCAATCCGCGCTATCAATTCGATTTCGTACAGAACGCCGTCGACGTCGGCACTCGCGTGATCTGCATCGGCGACAATCTCGACACAGGGGACGAGAACTGGGAGATCACAATGGGGGCCGCCGCGTTGCGACACGGTCTCCATATCCCGGACACTCGCCGCCGAGTCCGACGAACGGCCACGCATTCCTTCCATCAAGGCGGGATGGTGCAAAAGGTCCGTTACGGCTACCGCAAGCTCTCCGCCGAGGAAGCCGCCTCCGGCGTGTTCGGACCGAAGAACCTCCGCATTATCAAACTGCCTGAATGCACACCAGTGATTGCAAGTATGGCGGGCCGAGTGCGTGCGGGCGAGTCGTATGCAACAATCGCCGACTGGCTCAACGTTGACGGGATCGCGCCCGGACCGTACGTCACTGGTGGTCGCTGGTCGGCCCGACTCGTTGTGGAGTTGTTGAACGATCCGATCTTGTCTGGTATGCGGACGTTTCGCGATACGATCTGTCGTCCGGTCTTCAAAACGGGACGGCATAAGGCGACCAAGAATGCCGAGCCAGAGACGGAATGTTATCCTCAGTTGGCGCATTTAACACCGGAAGAGCACTTGACCGTACTCGCCTCGATCGCCGAACGTCGTAGTGAGCGGACAGCAAACGCTACCGGACCGCCCAAACGTCGAGGTGTGCCCCGCAGTCGATCGCTCTGGCCCGGACAATTGGCTGTGTGCGGTATCTGCGGCGGACTGATGTACTACGCAGGGCGGCATCTGCGTTGCGCCAATTCACTGCGACGAATGGGGGAACGCTGTTGGAATCGGGTGCAACTTCCCGTTCGGCTCGCGCGGGAGCGAGTTATGGATCGCCTGTTGCTCGCCGTGACAGACGACGAGCGATTGAGGCAACGTTTCGTAGAAGCGGTGTGGGAAATCTGGGAACGAGCGGACGGATCGCGACGGCAACGGCGTGATTCGACACAAGAGATCGCTCAGTTGGAACGGCAAGCGGCCAACTTGACCGCCGCCATTGCTGCCGGAGGTCAGTTACAGTCGCTCGTAGAACGATTGCAAACGGTCGAAGTGGCGCTGAAGAAATGCCGAGTTGCGGCGACGAAAGCCCAGTCCGCGTGTCAAGTGGCGCGTGACTGCGTGTCGCGCCAAGACTTGGCCGACCGTTTATCGGAAGTGGTGCGTAAACTGAGCGAAGGTTCGTTTGAATTCTCGGACCTGCTGCGGCGCCTCATACCGGAATTCGTAGTCCTGCCGATTCAGGCCCTCGACACCCCCTTGGTTCGTCCCCGGGGCAGACTGACGTTCCGCTACGACTCGCTTTGTGCAGACGTTGTGGAAGCCTCGCACGGCAGTTCGACTTGGCAAGAGTCTGTCACGATCGACTGCTTCGAGCCTCCGCTGCATATACGAGCGATCGCCGTATGTCGGCAAGCTCGCCTTGAATTTCCCGAGCGGAGCCAGCGAAAGATCGCCGCCTCGCTCGGATTGAATGCGATGACCGTCAAGCGGGCATTGGACTATCTCCGCCAGATGGAATCGGTGGGGCTATCTGAACCCTATAGGGAATTGCATGCGCCACCGAATCAAGCTTCTCGTTGGCGGCGACCAGAGCAACCGCGTCGTCGCCGTAATCGTGATTCGTTCCCTGCGGGTGACTGACCTAAAGAATCGCCAAAAACGTGTCATAACCCTATGAAGAGGCCCGCTTGCGTATCGACCGGGCCAGCAACCGTACCACGCTCACTCAGGAGTATTGCATGTCCCACATCGTCACGATTCAAACCGAAGTCCGCGATCCGGCGGCGATCATCGCCAGCTGCGAACGGTTGCAATTGCCGCCTCCGGTCCTCGGTACGGCCAAGTTGTTCGCCACGCAAGCCACCGGCTGGCAGGTGCAGTTGCCCGCGTGGCGTTATCCGCTCGTCTGCCAGACCGAGACCGGTCAACTGCACTACGACAATTTTCAAGGCCGCTGGGGCGCGCAGCAGCAACTCGACCAGTTCTTACAACGGTATGCCGTGGAGAAAACGCGTCTCGAAGCTCGACGGCAGGGACACACGCTCAGCGAACAGTTACTCGCCAACGGTTCGATCAAACTCACGATCCAACTCGGAGACCCAGCATGAAAACCATCGAGGTCATTGTCTCACCGCAAGGCGAAGCACGGCTCGAAACGCGCGGATTCGACGGGCCAACCTGTCAAGCGGCCGATGAATTCTTGCGTCGTTCACTCGGTCGGGTCAATCGCGAACAGTTGTTGAGCGCGTATCACCGAGTCGCGACCAACGAGCCAGCCGTCACCGACCAACGCCGTGTCGGAACTGAGTAATTGGGACTCATTCCGATGGACGTTCATTCATCTCGCAGATTCATTTTTAGGAGGATGCTCATGACCCTGGCCAGTACCCTGCAAGAGCATATTCGTGCCGCGTTCAGCGGGCTCTACATTCAGACGGTCGAGCCCGAAGATGCCCTAAGCGAAATTGCCACGCTCTGCCATGCACAAGCATGGCGTTTGGCGACCTGGGATCTCAATCAAGGCCTGACGATCTTCGGGGCAGCGCAGAGCGATTCGGCTCCAACCGCCTCGGATCCCTTGGCCGCGATCCGCTCGTTGGCAGCACTGGCCAACAGCGAGAGTCCGACACTATTGGTGCTGCGCGGCTTTCATCGCTTTCTGGGAAGCGCCGAGATCGTGCAGGCGCTCGAACAGCAATTGCACCTCGGCAAGACGCAGCAAACCTTCGTCGTCATCCTGGCACCGCTGGTACAACTACCGGCGGAGCTTGAACGGCTGTTCGTGACCGTCGAACATGACTTACCGTCGCGCGAGCAACTGGCGATGATTGCTCGCGGCGTGGCGACCGAGGAGCGCGAATTGCCGAGCGAGCAAGAGTTGGCTGCCGTACTCGATGCGGCCAGCGGGCTGACGCGTTACGAGGCCGAAGGGGCGTTTGCACTGTCGTTGGTGCGCCACGGCGAGCTGCGCCCCGAGACGCTTTGGCAACTCAAGAGCAGCCTGCTCAGGCAGAGTGGCTTGCTGCAATTGCATCGGGGTGGCGAGACATTCGAGCAGTTGGGGGGCCTCGACGGCTTGAAGGCCTTTTGTCGCCAGGCAATGCGACCGGCTGCGCGGCGGGCCGGGGTACGACCGCGTGGCATCCTCTTATTGGGCGTGCCCGGAACCGGCAAGAGCGCGTTCGCCAAAGCACTCGGGACTGAAACGAATCGGCCGATACTCACGCTCGATGTCGGTGCGTTGCTGGGTGGCATTGTGGGGGAGACCGAACGCAACGTTCGGCAAGCGTTGCGGATCGCCGACGCCATGGCCCCGTGCGTGCTGTTCATCGACGAGGTGGAAAAAGGGCTCAGCGGTGTGGCCAGTTCCGGTTCCACCGATAGCGGTGTTACCGCACGATTGTTTGGCACCCTCCTCACGTGGCTCAACGACCATGCGTCCGACGTATTCGTAGTCGCCACTGCCAATGATGTCCAAAAGCTGCCACCGGAATTCTCCCGCGCCGAGCGGATGGATGGCGTCTTCTTCCTCGATCTCCCGAGCCCAACGGAACGGCAAGCGATTTGGCAGCTGTATCGACAGTATTACCAACTTGATGCCACACAGTGCCTACCGAACGATGACGGCTGGACCGGAGCCGAGATTCGGGCATGTTGTCGCTTGGCAACCTTATTGGATGTGCCACTCGTGGAAGCGGCGCAGCAGATCGTGCCGGTCGCCATCACCGCGGCAGAAACCATCGAACGATTGCGAAACTGGGCGAGCGGTCGCTGCCTCTCAGCCCAGCAGGCAGGCATCTATCGGCGCGAGGCCGCAATCACGAACAAGCCACGGCGAACGGTTCGCCGTGATCTGTCGAACAACTAACCCCAGGAGAATATTCCATAACATGCTCACCAAGCGCGAGCTGGCCACGCTCTTGGCCGCATTGTGCTACTGGCGGGAAGAGATGTCCCCGCATGGCCGCGCGATCATGGCCCCCTACTTTCGGCAACTTCGCCTCGGTCGAGTCCGACCACTTCACACCGGCGAAATCGCCAGGCTCGAGCGCAAACTGCTTGCTCTATTTCAAGCGTAACGCGCTCATCCGCTTCGATCCCAGGCTCCGTCGCTGACGGATTTTCGTCAGGCGTTCGTCTCGAATCTTATTCACAGGAGTTCACTTGCATGTCCAGCACACTCACCCCTCGACCATTGCGCGCCAGCGATCCGGCGCGCCAATTACGCGGCACGATGGCCGCGGTGCGGTTGTCGTTCACCTGGTTCGGCACCCGCAAGACGTTGACCAGCGAACAAAAATCCCAAGCGGCCGAGTCGTTCGGCGCGGCCGGTCAGTTTCTCTCGGCAGGCAAGAAGCTGCTCGATACTCGGCATCCAGCCTTTCAGGCGGTGACCGGCATTCGCACCCGCTTGGCCGGACTGTGGCGCGGGATGTCACTGCCGTATCCCGAGCCGGGCATTCGCTTGATCCGGCAGGCCGATATCGAGTTCTTTCATCACGCCGCGAACTTGCTTCAAGGAGAATTGACGCAAGCCGTGGCTGAACTCGATGCGCATTTCGAAGAGCTGAAAGCCGCGGCATGCGAACGACTCGGACAACTGTTCAACGCGGCTGACTATCCCCAGTCGCTGCGTGGTCTGTTCGCCGTGGAGTGGGATTTTCCCTCGCTCGAACCTCCGGCTTATCTGCGTGAGTTGAATCCCGAACTGTTTCGTCAGGAACAGGCGCGGGTGGCGGCCCGTTTTGAAGAGGCGGTTCAATTGGCTGAAGAGGCGTTCATTGCCGAGTTCGGTCAACTGGTGGGACATCTCACCGAACGGCTCAGCGGTCACGACGATGGTCGCCCCAAGATCTTTCGCGACAGCGTCATTGAGAATTTACGCACGTTCTTCGAGCGGTTCCAGCAGCTTAATGTTCGCAATGATGCACAACTCGACGAGTTGGTCGCCGAAGCGCAGCGGATTGTTCAAGGCGTGGCACCGCAACGACTGCGCGAAGATGGGACGTTGCGCCAGAGCGTGGCGAGCCAACTCTCGGCCGTGCAGTCGGTACTCGATGGCCTGTTGGTCGATCGTCCCCGGCGACGGATTCTCCGTTCACCCAAGTAATGGAGGGGCCATGCAACTCGTGATCTCGCCTCAAGGTGTCGGGCAGTGTATGTACGACGAGACGCTCGATCTCACGGCACTCGGCAGTCTGACGATTGTCCGCGCGTCGCATGTCGAGCCGGACGAGTTGGGGCAATGGTGGGCCGAGCTAAGTCCCCTGCTTGGTCCGAAACTGGGACCCTTTACCCGGCGTTCCGCAGCGCTGGCAGCCGAGCGCGCTTGGCTCGAAACCGAGTGGCCGGGACGCTCGGCACACCCATAGTTCCCGCTCTCTTCCGTTTTCCACAGCCCGGTCGCCATGACGCGCTAGCGTCGGTTTGACCGGGCTGATCTTGTTTCTACCTCACTCACCCGCGGATACGAACTCCATGTCTCCACAACGATCCTTTCAACGGGCGATCGCCCGTGTTACCGGCGACTCCCTCGCCACGATTAGGCGGCTCGGCTTCCAGGCGGTAGCCCCACGCAGCGCACTCGACGACAGTAATGAAGCGTCGGTTGGCCCGATGGTCTTCGATTGGGACGGTTTAACTAGCGTGCCACTCGCGGAATTGGTCACGGAGGAGTGCTGTGAAGCTGCCTGACAACCACCCGCGACCAACACCACGCCTGCGCTGGCTGTTGATGCGCGGCGGGCAGTATCGCGGCGGACGACAGCCCCATTCGCCCGACAAACCCCGGTCGACCGTGCGGCGCGTTCCACGTCCACAGCCTGTCTGATGTTTTTAACTCCCTATAACCCACGAGTACCCCCATGAGAATTCTAGTGATCAACAACGATGGCGGCGGTTTCGCCGACTACACCGAAGTCCCCGACGGATTGACCGTCCAGCAACTGTTCCAACGACAGATTCCCGGCGGTAAGCCCGAGAACTATTTGATTCGCGTCAATCGCCAACCGGTCCCGCCGAGTCAAGTGCTGCAAGATGGTGATCGGATCAGTCTCTCGCCGGTGAAGATCGAAGGGGCGTAACAGCCCGCGAAACCAAATCTATCCACAGAGAGCGGGGTGATTGTCAACGGTGCCAGTCACTCCGCTCACTCTATATATAGGAGAAAACCCAGCATGACTGACCTCCCGGCGCGGCGTAGTTTACTGCGCTTCGCCCAACGCTTGTACGACCATTGGAGCAGCGCACCGCTGGCGGCCGAGTGGCCGTTTCCGGACCACGACTGGCTCGAGTTACGGCGTACCGTGAAACATTGGCAGCTCGCCAAGCAGCGCGGCTGGCGACTGGCGACCGAGCAGGCTCGCAGTTACGTGCAACGGCAAATCGACAGCCTGATCGCACAACTCACCTCCTTTCGCGCGACGCAGGAGCCAGACCTTCCGCAGCGACGGACAGTTGCCTTGCGAGACTTGTACGACGATCTCCGCGCGCTGCACGCGGAGTTTCCCGTCGTGCGATTGGATCACGCCCCACAAGAGTTGGCCGTGCAGACCGAGCCGATCGTGCTCGACGACGAGTACCTGGGCCCGTTCGAGATCGTTCTCAAGCTGCCGCAGCTCAGCGCTCGTCAACCGTATCGCGTGGTCGCGCTCGAACCGCATCCGGCCGACCACGACTTCACCACGCCCCACCCCCATGTGCGCGATGAGGTGCTCTGCGAAGGGGAGGGGCACAGCAGCATTCGCACCGCGCTGCGACAAGGTCGCTTGCTCGATTTCTTCATCCTCGTCCGCCAGGTGTTAAGAACCTACAACCGCGGCAGTGCGTTCATCGCTCTCGACGAATGGCACGGGCGCAGCTGTCCCGATTGCAGTGGCGGCATGGATGACGACAACTCGACGCTCTGCGAACGCTGCGAAACGGCCATCTGCTACGACTGCAGCTACTCCTGTAGTCGCTGTGGTCGTGGCTGTTGCAGCGACTGCCATAGTTGGTGTGGTGACTGCGACCGAGCTGTCTGTCACGGTTGCCTCGAATCGTGTGCCGAGTGTGAGGGAGACTTCTGCTCCGACTGCCTCACCGATGGCCGCTGTCAAAAATGTACGGAGCCCAACGACGAGGAATACGAACATGCGAACGACAAAACGATCGCGGCGACGACAGACGCACGAGCGCCGACCGACGTTGCGATTCAGCCCGTATGCCTGGGCAAAGTTGCTCTACCTGCGTGATCGGGGTGAAGCCGAGATCGGCGGTTTCGGCATCACCGGGCCTCAAGACCCGTTGCTGATCGAGCAATTTCAACTGGTGCGGCAACACGCCACGCCGCTCACCGTGGGCTTCGATGATTCGGCCGTGGCGGAGTATTTCGACGAGCAAGTCGATCGCGGTCTGCGCCCCGAGCAGTTCGCGCGGATTTGGATTCACACCCATCCCGGCCATTCGCCGCTGCCGAGTCGCACCGACGAGGAGACTTTTGAGCGTGTCTTTGGGCGCTGCGATTGGGCCGTCATATTCATTCTTGCCCGCGGGAGTGCGAGTTACGCCCGGTTGCGGTTTCGCTCTGGTCCCGGGGCGGAACTGCTCCTGGCCACCGAAGTCGACTTTCGCGCGTCGTTTGCGAGTAGCGACACCACTGCTTGGGATGCCGAGTACGCAGCGAATGTCTTGCCACTCCATCTACCTGAGTGGGAACTGCTGGCAGATGTTCAGCCCCCGTTGTCATTCGACCCATACGACGAGTGGCTCGATCCGTCGGTCGCACGACCGTTATCAGTTTCTGAGTTTTTGTTCACTTGAAGGAATCGATTCCGATGACCGTACCACCGACTTCACGGCGAGGGTTCTTCGGCCAAGCCGTCGCAGGCGCGACGCTCGGCCAAGTCAACTCGCCACCACCTCCTCGCAAAGCCTGGATCATCGTCGCTTTGGGCTGGGAGTACAACGATGAGTTTACGTATCAGGCGGGTGAGTATCCGCGTGACGAGATCTACTTCGATCGCGCGGCAGCCGATGCCGAGTGCCAGCGACTGTGCGACGAATTCTTTGCTGCCCAGACTCCTGAAGAGTTCGAACTCGATTGGGACTCGTATCGTGACGAGTTGCCCGAGGAGCGTGCCGATGCCGACGATGTCACCTGGGACGAATTGCGTGCGGCAGGCTTTGTCGATCCGTACTACGTTTTGGAACTGACTCACCCTGGAGCAACCACGCCATGAGCAACCCACTGGTTCACGCTGAGCGCTCGGCCCAGAAATGGGGCGGAACCCCGGCTGACTATTTGGCCATCCATCGTTGGTTCGATGCGACCAAAGGCCATTTGGCCGATGTGCGTCATCGAGTCGTGCTACACAACACGTTTGGGATTCTGCTTGCGGAACAGATCTTCGGCTCGGCCATCACGATCGGTGAGCATCGCCGTGTCTTTGTCCGCGACATTGGCGCTCAGCATGTCTTGGAAGATCTCGGCTTCATTCCAA
>JAEUIL010000088.1 GCA_016794255.1 Planctomycetaceae bacterium
GTGCAATATGGATCCGAGCCGACAATCGCGAGCGACAATCGCTACGCCGATCTCGACGACGACGGCCTGCCCGACTTGGCCGTGGGGCGGTTGCCGGTCGATTCGCCCGAGGAATTGAAACGGGTCGTGGCCAAGATCATCGCGTATGAACCGGCCGTTGATCAGGATGGTTGGCGACGACGGATTCACTTCATCGCCGGTACGAGTGGCATGGGAGCGATCGCCGACTCGGTGATCGAGTCGAGCACGAAGAAGCTGTTGTGCGAACACATCCCCGCGGGCTACTCGACCACGATGACGTATGCCAATTGGCAGAGTCCTTATTGCCCGGACCCGATCGAGTTTCGCGCGACGACCATCAAGCGGTTCAACGAAGGTGGCTTGTTTTGGGTCTACTTGGGCCACGGTCATGTGCAGTTGGTCGATTTTCTGCACGTGCCCGGCGATCGGCATCCGGTCTTCGATGTGTTCGCGATGTCGCGCTTGTCGCGGCGACAGTCGGCCCCGATCGCGCTCTTCTTCGCCTGTTACACCGGCGCGTTCGATGCCCGGCAGGATTGCCTCGCCGAAGAGATGCTCAAGGCCGAAGGGGGCGCGGTGGCGGTGGTCGCGGCTTCGCGCGTGACCATGCCTTACGGCATGAGTGTACTGGGCCTGGAGCTGATGGACGAACATTTTCAGCAACGGCGCTCGACGATTGGCGAGGTGTTGCTACATGCCAAGCGCGACAGTGTCCTCGCCAGTCGCGACGACTCACGGGCCAAAGCGGTCGACAGCATGGCGCGGATCCTCAACCCGTTGGGGCCCGAGCTGAGCGAAGAACGCCGTGAACATGTGAAGCTGTTTCACTTGCTGGGCGACCCGCTGTTGCGCGTGCCGCAACTGCATCAGGCCGAACTCGCCACGCCTGAGCAGTCGGCAGCCGGCGATTGGCTCGATGTGCATGGCAAATGCTCGCTCGACGGGACCGCCGAGGTCGAATTGGCCGTGCGTCGTGATCGGCTCCCCATCACTGCGCCGAATCGTTCGCAATACGACTCGACCGATGCGGGCCGTGGCGAGTTCACCGACCTCTATTACCGCGTGAATGAGCAGCGGCAGACCCGGCAGACCACGCCGGTTGTGAAGGGCCGGTTTCAAACTCGCTTGTGGATTCCACCGCAACTGCGCGGCGCGTGTCACGTGCGAGTGTTCGTGACCGCAGGCCGCGAGTCGGCTTTGGGTGCCAAGGAGATCGAGATCACCGCTCCAGCGGCCGATGGACCACGCACGGCGAAGAATGCGACGGCCGACGCGCGGTGATGTGCGAACTCGGATGAGCGGTGCGGCTTCAAGCGCCGCTAAGAAAGCACTAACAACGAGGCGGTCTGATCCGCGACGAATTCTTGCACGTCCGCTCGCCGAGCGTGCATGAGCTCGACAATCGCGGCGGTCGCACAATTCCCCAGCCGGAGCCAAATGACCTTGGGCGGATGACCTCGCAACAGTGCCCGCTGTTGGAAGTCACTGTCCTTGGAGACGATGGTATAACCGTTCGCGGCTGCGAACGACCATACGTCCGCATCGGGTGCGGCGATCAGATTGACATCGCGCACATGAATCGAGTGGGGATAAGT
>JAEUIL010000092.1 GCA_016794255.1 Planctomycetaceae bacterium
CCTTTGCGTGGCGGACCTTTGCCCTTGTCGTTCTTGCGCGGCGGCGGCCCCTTCGCGTCTTGCTTGCCACCGCCGGGCGGACGACGACGCGGCGTGTAGGTTTCGCTCTCGGTCTTGCCCGCCGTGTCGGTGAACTTGAACGCCGCCGAGCCGTCGTTGTTGACTGTGTAGCCGACCGTTCCCGTTTGCCCCTTCACGTCATACGTGAGTAGATAGCTTCCACTTTTGGTCTCCTTGAAGTCGACGATCTTGGCCCCTTGCAGCGGCGGCAGGAACTCACGCATCGGTTGAGCACGCGGTTGCGGATCGACTTGTCCATCGCGCTCGACTACTTCGCCATAGAACCCGGCGTTGAGGTAGGGATACTTTTTGCTCGAGTGATAGTGGTAGTTGCCTGCGGCGTCTTTGTGGCCGTGGAGCTTGTCGAGCCCCGCGACCTTCGAGCCGTCGGGTTCGTCGTAGCCGTAGATCGGATAACCGTCGAGGGCATACGCCACCGGCTTCCCTTTGCCGACAATCGCTTCGAGATGGACGGGCGAGATGTGGTAGTGATAATCGTCTGCCCGACCGCAATGGCCACCCCATTCGTCGAGTTCACCAAAGAGATACGCGTCGTCACCTCGGTTATTGAGCGGATTGAAGATCGGCACGCCGTTCACCGCCAAGGCAATCGCTCCGCGCAAGAAGCGATTGTGGGCCAGGGCCGGAGTCGCCGCGGGTCGGGGATGCAGCGGAATCTGCCAGGCGTTGTCGCCCGTGTACTTTTGCGGCAGCGGAACCTGCTGCTGCCAAGCCGTGATGCCAATCATCATGCCGTGCTCGGGCATCCCGTTGCTCTCGACATAGAAATAGTCGCGATCCGAGCGAACGGTGATCGCTTTGCGTTTTACGAACGGAGCGAAGGCGGCGTCGATTGCGGCGAGTCGATCCTTCGCTTGAACGCTCTCCGGGGCGACTTGCGCCATCGCGAGCGGCTGCTGCGGTTGATGGTTGACGACGTGAATCTCAAGTTCGCGACGCTTCACCCAATTCCGATCGAGCGTGGTCAGCCGATCGAGGGCAAGGCGCACGAGTTCGCCATCCGCGGTGCGCAGTTGCACTTCCCCCGCATGACTGGTGACATACGAGGCTCGCCATTCTTGGCCGGTCTCGGTGTCGATCCAACGACGCAAGCTCGGGGTGGCGGCGTCATCGCCGTGCTCGTGGCCCGGGTGCGCCGCGAGACGCCCTGACCACGACACGGTTGCGATGAGGCAAAGCAATCGAAGTCCAAATCCGCAGCGATTCATTGGTTCTTTCCCTGCTTTTTCTCACCCTGCTTGCCACCTTTTTTGATCAGCGGCGCGGGGCGACTGGGGTCGAAATCGGGATTCTTGGTCGGCAACTGAGCGTCGATCGCCGCGAGATACGTCTCCAGCCGGTCACGTAACTTCCGCGCTTCGCCGGGCATTTTCGCGGCCAAGTCGGTCCGCTCGCCGATGTCCTTGGCCAAGTCGTACAGCTCGACGTGATTGTCTTCGTAGAACTTGAGCAGCTTCAGATTGCCCAGCACGATCGCCGAGTGGGGCGTGTCACCCTGATAGTGCGGAAAGTGAAACACGAGTTCATCTCGCGCT
>JAEUIL010000921.1 GCA_016794255.1 Planctomycetaceae bacterium
CTTGGCCCTCAAGCTTACGAACGATTTCCAGAACCCAATCACACCACCGTTGTAACCACTCGACGAGCTTTCCGGCGTAGCCACCGTCGGCCCACACCAACGTGATCGTTGGGAACGAAGCGGCCGCTTTGAAGAATACTAGTTTGGCTCCGTCGCGATCTTGAATCGCTGCCGAATGGACCACGACCGCCAACAATAAGCCTATCGTATCGACCAAAATGTGGCGTTTGCGGCCGTTGATTTTCTTGCTGGCCTCGTATCCATGTATCCCCCTTTTTCGGTCGTCTTCACCGATTGACTATCGATGATCGCGGCCGTGGGCTCCGGTTGTTTTCCTTCCGCCACGCGAACCGCGCGGCGAAGTTCGTCGTGGATCCGTTCCCAGACTCCCGTCTTGACGCACTGCCGAAAGTAGCCATAAACCGTTTGCCACTTGGGAAAGTCGTGAGGCAACCCCCACCAAGAACAGTCGTGTTTGTTCACGAACAAGACAGCATTGACGATTTGACGGCGCGACACCGGTGGGTCGGCGCCGCGCGGAGGATGCCGTGGCAACAGCGGTCGAATCAACAGCCACTGCTCATCAGTCAGATTACTGTCATACGCCGGTCGGATGGTAAGCGGCATCGCCAAGTCCTCCCTGGTTGGTGTGAGCGTCTCGAAAGTAGGTGGAAAAGAGGTGGGGTGTAATGAGCGGGGGTCGTCAGGCCACTGCTGTGAACAAGCTATCACGGAGGATGGCTGGCGGTCTTGGCGGCTTGGATCAACTTCCAGACTGAGGCATGAGTGCCTTTCTCGGCAGGCTGCTGCGGCCGGGGTCCAGGTTGGCGTTTCGCGGGAGCCTTTAGCCAAGCCGTCGTCCAACGGCCGCTCAACAAGGCACGCAGCCGCGCACGAACGTGCTCAGGCGAAAGATCGTCGGCGAAGCGTTTCAGCAACGCCGACCGGTCGAGCAGCAAATCGCCCGCCACCAGCTGATTACAAACGTCGCGGAACATCAGCTCGCTTGAGATCGTCGCGATCGGTCGCTGTTCGATATCAGCCACCTCAGCACGGAGGACTTGCATCAGATTGTAAAACCATAAGCACAACGAGAATTGAAACACGGTCCCTTGGGGCGTGGTACCGATCAAGCGTTGCAGTTGAAACACTTCGGTGACTTGTTGAAACACCCGCTCGATCGTCCAACGCTGCAAATAGGTATCGAGCAAATCTTGAGCTGGATATGATTCGGCGTCGAGCAAGTCGGTGATCAGCGAGACGTCTTCTTCGTCGGGCCGAGACAGGGTGATCCGCCGCACGAACATCCGCTGCTTAGCGCTGGCGATGCCGAGCCAGCCCCATTCCTGTGTGATCAGCCGCCCGTTACGATCCTCGCTGGTGCGCGACGCATATGGCCCAGTTTCGTCCGGGAAAAACCGCATCTTTTGCGAGAATCGGATGAGGACGTGTGAACCCTGTTGTACGATCTTCGGCGGGATCGTCAGATCGCAAAACTGTCGATCCGCCACATACAACACCGCTTGGGGCAGCAAGGCTTCGACTTGTTCGAGCAACGGTGAAAACAACGGCGCATCGTTGGCATCGCCGTTCAACGAAGCCTGCATCGCGATCGCCAAATGCGAGTTGAGCGACAGGGCGACTACACCTTTGCCACCGAGCATGCCGCTGGTGTGTCCGCAGAGGACTTTGAGACGCTTGGCCACCCTCTTGATATTCTTGCCATCGACGGCGACGACGTGAAACTCACGCAACGAGGCGGGCAACGCGGCTGTTGGTTCCGGCAACACGGCGTTCAAGCGGGCGGTTGCTTCGCGCAAAAACGCTTGCGACAATCGGGCTGGTATCCGACCGAGCTTGCCGTAGACGGCGCGGACTGTCGCAGCCAAACGACCATCGCGCTTCGCCGCCTCGAAGCTCTGCCGGCCGCTGCCGCCATGTTGCGTCAAGGCTTCGCCGACCAACTCGACGAGCGTCCCGAATTCAATCAGCCGTTCGCTGCCGGTGCCCCGATGACTCTCAAACAATTCGCTGGCAAAGCTGGGCGTAACCACATACCGCAGCAGCGTCCACATCGCTTCGGCCAACGGCAACCGGGTCAAAACTTGTCGGTCGAACGCTTGCATGATCGATGCTCCGGCATAGGCTTCGCCCTAACCGTACGCTACGAAGGGCCTTGCAAATCCGCTAGCTTGTTCACAGCAGTGGTCGTCAGGCCCCCGATGACTTTCGTTTTCAAGGCGCCAATGATCGGAAGACTTACGTCTCCCAATAGTTGGCACCATCGAAGGGCTGAGTCATCGGGGGCCTGACGACCCCCGCCCATTGCACCTCAGCGCACATTCTCCACCTACTTTCGAGACGCTCACACCCCTGGTTGGGCCCCGTCCAAATAC
>JAEUIL010000927.1 GCA_016794255.1 Planctomycetaceae bacterium
GAACCCCTTACCCAAACCCTACTCTCATAACCCCTGGTACAAGAATCGGGGGCATTCCACCCCGAGCTGCGCGCCATCCTCGCCGCCCGTGAACCGTTGCCCCTGGGGATTCTCCAACGCCTCTTTAACTGGGAGGATGAAGGACTCTGCGATTTCAACCGTCAGCTCGGCTCGCTCTTCCCGGTCACAACCGAAGCCGGTCACGAAGTCATCAAGCCCTACCACAAGTCGCTTGCTGATTGGCTGGCGGATGAAACGAACGCAGGAACTTATTTTATTAGCATAGTGGAAGGGCACTGTATGATGGCGAATCAACTCTGGAAGTTTACTGACATCTCAGGTCCTGTTGGCGATTTTGCTTGTTCATCGCTCCCACTTCACTTGGCTTTGCGTCAAGAATGGCCAAGCTTTGTTCAAACCATGTCAGATGTGACATTTCTTAAGAGCCTCCGCTGGAAACTTCCCGATTCGTTGATGAGAACAGCTCTATCAACTTGTCCGTACTCTGAATGTGCCTCTCTCAAAGTCATTCCAGAGGCTTTCGCAGCTTGTGCATCGGCTGTTTCGCTTCGTCTTGCTGGCTGTCCTTATCTTCACGAAGACACGATTGAATCTGTCAGGCATGCCGGCCCAACCGGCAGTTTTTGGGTGCAACGTAAAGATGGAAGTCGAATGACTCTAGATGAGATAGAGCCAGAGAACAATCGATTGTATGCGTTTATCTCTGCGTGTAGGCAGATGCTCCGATGCGCCCTTGAATTCTCCGATACCGTGGACGTTGGTCGATCACGCAAGTGGTTGGTGGGGTTCTTGAAAACGCACGAGAAGTTCAAGGATGAACTTGATGACATCTATTCTTATTACGACCGCACCCATTTTGGGCCCTCGCTACGTGCGGGAGAAACAGTTGTCATGTGGGAAAGCATGCTTTCCAGTGAAGCAGGCAATGACGAGCACGCTCGGACCGTTAACTAGATCCGACTCTGGTCTGTTACGGTTTCCTGACCATGACACAACGGAGACCACGACACAACCTTGGTGTGCTGACGCGAAAGCTAACACTCGCCGAAATGAGCGATTACAATCTGCCAGATGCACCGTCCTCTTGTGAGCCTGCCCGCCCATGACCATCGAATGGACTTATCAAGCCGATCAACGGTGGCGCGAACTGCTGGCTGAACAAATCAGCCGCGAGCATCGGGCGAATCGCAACCCCCAGGCGCTCATCGATACAAAACGCGCCGAGCTGCAAGAACTATTGCAACAATTATTCGGCGACGCGAACACAATTCTGGTCCAAGATCAAATGGTCGGCTTTCGCAAGCTCGCGGGCCAGAAACGCTTTGTGTTGCGTGTCGAAGTGAGCGGCGGCGAGCGCTCGGGGGTGTATGTCGTCAAGATTGGCCCGGTGAGCAAATTGCAAAAAGAATGGGACGCTTGGCAATCGTGTCGGCCGGAACAGTTTCGCGGCGATCCGGTCTTTCTGCCGCTGTATGCAGGAACGCTCAAGCTCGCGCCGAACACAGCCGAACTCGCCGCAATTTTCTACGGCGACGCGCATCAGTTCTTGGCCGTCGAACAGGTCCGGTCGCTCGAAGAGGCGCTCACCGACGCCGTGCTCTACGATCTGCCGCAACTCAAGTCGGTCGGCATTGTCTTGTGGGAACTGTATGAGCGGTTGGCCCATATGCTGTATCGACGCAGCTTTGCCGAGTCGCCGCCGGCCAACGGCCAAGACGAACACGGCAATGCCTGGGAATGGCGTGTGCATCGGTTGGCCGAGTCGATGCAGGCTTGGCGGTTGGGCATCCCCGCCGAGTTGCGCCGACGGGTGAATTTGACGATGAAGATCGGGCCCGAGCAGTTCATCGATCCGGTCGACTATTTGGCGTATGTGAATCAGATCGTGCCGCTGCATATCGAGCCGCCCGAGTCTGGTGCCGTGGCCGCGGTGGCGCCCGCCGGCGCTGGCGATCCGAAGATGCTTGACGGCGATTCGACGCTTCGCCCGCTGCCCGCTCAAGTGGTGCCGCAAATGCTGCGCGGCTGTTCGCACGGCGATTTGCATGCCCGCAATGTGCTGGTGGGGCAGGTCCGCGGAAAAGCCCTGTGGCCGACGCTGTTCGACTACGAAGACATGAGTCCCGACAATCTCGTTGGTTGGGATTTTGTGAAGCTCGAGACCGAGCTCAAGATTCGCTTGTACGATCGGCTGTTCGATGGCTCGGAAGCCCATTTGGCGGCCAGTGTGCAGCAGTTTGAATTGCGGTTGGCCAAAGCGACCGAGAGTTGCTATCAGCGGCTGACGCCATGGCCATCGATCACAGGTCACGAGCAACGCGAGGAGCGACTGTTGCAGGTGTTGCTCGAGATTCGGCATCGGGCGGCGGTCCACTTGGGCCTGACACCGCAGCCGAGCCGCGAACATTGCTGGTTGGAAGAGTACTATTTTCTGTTGACCTGCTACGGAGTGTGTACCGGCCGGTTCGACAATCAAACGCGCCGCGAGCGCATCGGAGCGTTTGTCTCGGCTGGCGTGGCGGCGGCGCGGTTGAGTTGGCCGCGCGCGTTTCATCGTAAGACTTCCACGCAGATGACGTAGAGAGCAGGAACGAGTCATGATCCAAAATCTTGCCACGCTGACGCCCGAGCTCGTCGGTAATCTGCCGATGCCCGGCTACTACTGGAAGCTATCGGTGGCACAGACGTGGTTATGGAGCGACGCTGCGCCACAATTGCGTGACGCCATCACGTTGCTTACCCAGCTGCGCCGCGACTATCCGCACGCCATGCAGATTGGCACCGAGTTGGCGCTCGCGTTGATTCACAACGATCAACTTTCGGCTGCGGAGAATTTGTTGCGCGAGTTGGCCGCCGATTGGGGCGCGCCAGACGAAGAGTTGCTGTGCCGTTGGGGACGATTGTACAAGGACACTGGCGACAAGCTCTGGGCGGTACATCGTCATCACGAAGACCATTATCCGCGTATCTGTGCCGCGTATGAACGAAGCTTGGCGCACTACGAAGAGGCGTATGCCGTTCGACATGGCCATTACCCGGGCATTAACGTCGCAACCTTACGACTGCTCGTGGCCAGCTTCAAAGCGTTGCCGGCCCAGCGCGACGAAGACCGGCAGCGGTCGCGGCAGATTGCTCTTGATTTACTGCAAAAACGGGCCCATTGGCCAGGCAATCACGACGACGATTCGTTCTGGCATCACGCGACCGAGGGCGAAGCTTACTTGCTCCTCGAACAATGGGACGCCGCGCAACAAGCCTACCATCGTGCGTTCGCCAACACGTACTGTCTGCCCGGTCGACGGGTGTCAATCGAACAGCAATTGCAGCGAGTCTTTCAAGCATACGAACGGATGGGAACCCAGGTTCCCGAGGCACTCTGCATATTGGTCAAAGGTCGAGCCGATTCCAAAGCTCCGGCGGGATAATGTGGCCTGGCGAATGAAAGCGCCGATTGCGATTGTGGCTCGGTGCCCAGTTCCAACCGTGGCAATACCGTGTGCGAAGTTGACCCTGCACGAGCCGCGCATGATGCCATATGAACGGCACGGCTGTGGGATCACCCGTGAATCTAACAGGCCATTGAGATA
Organism: Planctomycetaceae bacterium; assembly: GCA_016794255.1. Classification (GTDB taxonomy): domain Bacteria; phylum Planctomycetota; class Planctomycetia; order Pirellulales; family PNKZ01; genus JAEUIL01. The sequence goes on from JAEUIL010000927.1 coordinate 3,609, forward strand.
TCCGTAGCACGGGCATCTTGCCCGTGATTCTCGGCACAAATCACGGGCAAGATGCCCGTGCTACGAATAGATCAACACGCTGCTAACGGCCTCGCTCGGTAGATTCATGCAATCGTTAGCGCCGTATTCACAACATTCTCGCACTGCTGACAACGCTCCAGATTTGTACGGATCCGGCACATTGAGTCGCGTCCGGTGACCACCTACACTGACTACACCTGCAGTCGTCAAACATGTGACTGTGACCACCGATCACCGCCGTAGCTTTACCTCGGGGCCGTCGAATGCCGCTGGTTTGCCCGCAATGTCGAGTGCCGGTTCATATCGTGGGCCAATTCTCGGTCTGTCCGCAGCATGGTCCCGTCGAACCTCTGGATATCGCTGCTGCACCTACTCCATCGTCGCCATCCAACGGCAAGCCAAAAGTCTTCGTCAGCTATGGCCGCAAGGACGCACGCGAACTCGTCGATCGCCTCTGTATCGATTTGACTGCGGCAGGTTTCGACGTCTGGCGAGATACTCGCGAGATTCGGGCGGGCTACGATTGGCAAGCCGAGATCGTCGACGGACTGCGCAGCGCTCAGGTCGTTGTCGCAGTTATGACACCCCATTCGGTCCGCACCTCAAGGTCTTCGCCCGATCGGATCGACAGTGTCTGCCTCAGCGAGATCGCCTACGCGTTGTTCAATCCGCCGCCACAACCGGTGGTGCCGGTCATGGCGCAGCAGTGCGATCCGCCGCTGACGCTGTTCCATCTCGACTACGTCGATCTCCGTTCCTGGACCGATTCCGACGACCAATACCGCGCGGGCTTGGCCCGACTGATCGACGGCATTCACGCGCATCTGCGCGGAGAACCGCCGCGCTATCGCAGTTGGTTTCATGAGTTGCAAGCGTTCGACTTTGCGCCGTTTCTCTTCTCGCGCCGGCGGCATTTTGTCGGTCGACAATGGCTATTCGATCGGATCGACGCGTGGCGGGCCGATGCCAGTGCCAAGCCGGCACTGCTCGTGCATGGCGAGGCGGGCGTGGGCAAGTCCACGATCGTCGCCGAGTTGGTACACCAAAACCCCGACGGCCAAGTGCTCGCCTATCACTGTTGTCAGTGGAATCTGCCTGAAACGCTCGACTCGCACCGTTTCGTGCGCAGCCTAGCGGCTATGATCACGAGCAAGTCCGAAGCATTTGCCGATCGACTGCGAAGCGACGAACTGATTCGCCGCAAGTTGGCCACCGACGGCCAGGCCGACGATCCCCGCAGTTTGTTCGCCGAGACGATTCTCACGCCGCTTCATGCGCTCCCCGCGCCGGTCGAGGGTCTGCGTTATCTGTTGATCGACGCGCTCGACGAGGCATTACTGGCCCCCACTGGCAAACCGACCATTGTCGAGGTCCTCGCCGCCAATCTCGACAAGCTGCCCGCGTGGCTGCGCGTCGTCGCCACGACCCGCAACGAGCCGCTCGTGCTGTCGCGACTCAAAGGTTTGCAGCCGGCCGAGATCGATGCTCATTCGTCCGAGAATCTGGCCGACGTCGCCGAGTATGTCCGGCTCCGTCTGTCGCAGCCGAACCTACAGGAACGACTTGCACAAGCACGCCGTTCCGCTGCCCGAGTGGCCGGGCTGCTCCTTGCCAAGAGCGATGGCAATTTTCTGTATGTGCGTCAAGCACTCGACGATTTCGAGTCAGGCGTGCTCACGGCCGAGCAGCTCGATAATCTCCCACCAGGGTTATCGGCGTTGTACGAGAATCGCTTTGCGGCTCAATTTCCTGACGAGGCCAATTTCGCCGGACCCGAGCGGCTGTTCGAGGTGTTGGCGGCGGCGCAAGAACCGCTCGACGAACGGCAATTGGCCGCGGCCAGCGGCTTGGAACCGTTCAAGCAGTTGCCCAGCTTGTTGGCCAAGTTGCACCAATATCTGCGGGTCGTGCCGCCCGAAGCCGCCGGTGGTCCGCCGCGCTACACGTTCTATCACAAGTCGCTCAGCGACTGGCTCACGCATGTCGATCGTCGTGGGTTGCCACGCTGGATCGAAGCTCGGGTCGGTCACATGTCACTGGCCGCGGCGGGTTGGCGCGAATACGAACGCGGCGCAGGGCAATTGTCGCCGTATCAGCTTCGCTACCTGCCG
>JAEUIL010000928.1 GCA_016794255.1 Planctomycetaceae bacterium
TCTACCGTTCGGTTGCGCCGCCAGAGCCGTAGGCCCCCAGACAGGACGTTGCATGCGTTACCAGAACGTTTGTATCGAGGCATTCGGCTACCATCTTCCCGAAGAAATCGTCACGACTGAAGAGATCGAGCGTCAACTGGAGCCGTTGTACACGCGGCTAAAATTGCCGCAGGGACGGTTGGAACTGATGAGCGGCATTCGCGAACGGCGTTTCTGGCCGCGCGAGATGTTGCCCAGCCAGGCGAGTGTGACCAGCGCCGAACGTGCCATTCAAGCCGCGGGCATTGAGCGGCGCGAGATCGGCGCGTTGATTCATGGCAGCGTCTGCCGCGACTACGTCGAACCCGCCACGGCCGCCGGCGTGCATCATCATTTGGGCCTAGCGGTCGATTGTCTGGTGTACGACGTTTCCAACGCCTGCCTCGGTTTGCTCAACGGTATGATCCAGTTGGCAAACATGATCGAATTGGGGCAGATCAAGGCCGGCATCGTCGTGGGTTGCGAAAGTGCTCGCTCGCTGGTCGAGGCGACGATCGCCGAGTTGAACCGCAATGTGACGCTGACCCGCGAACAGGTGAAGCTGGCGATCGCGTCGCTCACGATCGGTTCGGCGAGCGCCGCGGTGGTGATGACCCATCGTGACATCAGCACGACGCAGAACCGGCTGATTTGCGCCACCGCTCGGGCCGAGACCCGCCATCACGCGCTCTGCCGTAGCACGCACGATCGTTCGATCGGCGGACAGCATGACCCGTTGATGACCACCGACTCGGAACGGCTGATGCACGAAGGCGTTCGCGCCGCTGTGCCCGTGTTCGATCACTTTTTGGACAAGGCCGGTTGGGCCCGTGATGAAGTGCAGAAGACGGTCTGCCATCAGGTCGGCGTGGCGCATCGTCGCGTAATGTTCGAGGCCCTGGGCCTCGCGCCGGAACTCGACTTCGGCACACTCGAGTTTCTCGGCAACACCGGTTCGGTCGCGCTCCCTGTGACCGCGGCGATTGGCGTCGAACGAGGGCATTTTGCCGAAGGGGATCGCGTGGCGATGCTCGGCATTGGCTCGGGCATCAACGTGCTGATGCTGGGCGTCGAGTGGCAGCGGACGCCGGTGCTCGCCGAGGCCAAAGCTCGTCGCAAGCCCGCGGCTCCATACTTCGACAAACCGCGCCAGGGTCCGCCGCTCGTCCACGGCTCGTAAGCGCGAATTGGCTCTGCGATTTGATCGAGACGACCGCCACGCTTAACCCGGCGAGTCGAGATACGGATCTTGTCCCATCGCGATCTGCGCCTTGTTCCGCTCGCGCTCGATGTGCAGGAGCACGCGGCGCTGCCGGAACTTTTGCCGCTCGATCTTTTGTTGGGCCCGTTTGAAAAGACCCGCCATGTGATGGAACGGGCCCGGACTGCGCTTGCCCAACTCTTTGTACTTGCGAGCCTTGTCGGGCCCGAAGCCGGCCTGCAGGATTTCGTCGTCGAGGCTCAGGTACTGGTGATTCGTGCCGGGGTCGCCTTGTCGTCCGCAACGGCCCATCAACTGGCGATCGATACGGGCCGAGTCGTGCATTTCGGTCGCAATCACGTGCAGACCCCCGAGGTCATGCACGCCGGGACCTAAACGAATGTCGGTACCACGACCGGCCATGTTCGTCGACACCGTGATCTTACCCGTCTCGCCAGCGTGTTTGACGATCTCGGCCTCTTCGTCGACTTTGTGCGCGTTGAGCACCAGGTGCTCGAGTCCCTCGGCCGTGAGTAGGGCCGAGATTTGCTCGGACTTGTCGATCGACCGCGTGCCGATGAGCACCGGACGCCCTTCGGCGTGAACCAGGCGAATCTCGTCGACAATCGCGGCGAACTTCTGCTCTTCAGTACCGTAAACCTGTGTCGGCCAGCTCTTGCGAATCGGCGGGCGATTCGTGGGGATGGGGATGACGTTGGTCTTGTAAATGTTCTTCATCTCGCGGGACGACGACCACGCCGTACCGGTCATGCCGCCGATGCGCTTGTAACGCAAGAAAAAGTCTTGCACCGTGACGCGAGCCGCTTGTCCGCCGGCGCCTTTGATCTTGAGCCCCTCGCGGGCTTCGACCGCCTGATGGATGCCGTCGCGCCACTTGCGGCCTTCGGAGATACGGCCCGTGAACTCGTCGACGATCTGCACTTCACCGTCACGCACGACGTACTGCACGTCGCGGAAATACTCACGCCGCACTCGAATGGCGCGCTCAAGAAAGTCGTAGATCGTCGTCATGCCGATCGTCGCCAGCGTGTCGGGCTTTTCGAGCGAACGTGCGAGTTGGCGGCCCTCGACGGTCAATTCGACCGTGTGTTTCTCGTGGTCGTAGTCGTAGTGCTCGTCCTCTTCAAACATTTCGTTCGCCGCGGCGGCCCAGCCGTAACAGGCCCCCTCGGGAGTCTCTTCGTCGGAATCGACCGTACCAATGATCAGCGGCGTGCCGGCATCGTCGATCAACAAGCTGTCGGCTTCGTCGACCAGAATAAACTCATGCTCGCGTTGCACGGGCTGTTCGCCGCCAGCTTCGGTATTGTGACCAAGCATGCCGCCGAGAAAATCGGTCGACTGCTCACGGAGCCGGCGAATCACGAGGCGATCGCGGAGAAAATCGAAGCCGAACTCTTTCGACGTGCCGTACGTCATGTCGCAGGCGTAGTTCTGGCGTCGCTCGTCCTGCTTCATCTCGGACTGAATGATGCCGATCGTCGTGCCGAGGAACTCGTAGATCGGTGTCATCCACTCGGCGTCGCGTTTCGCCAAATAGTCGTTGACCGTGGCGAGGTGGGCGCCCTTGCCCGTGAGGCAGTTCAAATACATCGGCAACGTGGCGGTGAGCGTCTTGCCTTCGCCCGTCTGCATTTCGGCAATCGAGCGTTCGTGCATCGCTGCCCCGCCGAGCATTTGCACGTCGAAGTGCCGCATGTTCATCGTGCGGCGACCGGCCTCGCGCACCACGGCATACGCCTCGGGCATCAACTCGCTCAGCGGCACGCCGCTCTTGGCCCGATAGCGGAGCGACAGACTGCGCTTCCGCAATTGATCGTCGGCCAATTCCATCAGTTCCGGTTCGTAGCCGTTGATCTTCGGCAGCAGACCGTACCAGCGGTTGAGTCGCCACTGATTCGGGCCGCCAAAGATGGCACGAATGCGAGAACTCAGCGTTTGTTGCTGGAACTTGGCCAAGGCGATGGACCCCTCGTCGATGGATTCGCACGCCCGGGATGGTGCGACCAATGCATTATACCACCCGTGTCCGCTAGTCGAGTGTTTCTCGGTGAACTCAGCAGTCGCTACGACGAGAATATCTGTTACGACCGGCCCTCGGCGATCACCGCAGCTTCCCGATCACAAACTCAAATGCCGCGAGCGAATCCGCGTGGTTCGTGGCATGGCCTCCCTCAGGGCGATGGATCAAATGCACCGGGCGATCAAGCTTCCGCAGCTTTTCGACCAGCCGCAGACAACTTTCAGGCGGAACCGCTTGGTCGCGGCCACCGGTGGTGATCGCGATCGGCATCGTGAGTTTGTCGGCGTGCAACTCGGCCGAGCGGCTCTGGTACACCTCGGGCCGATCCTGTTTCGTCCCGCCGTAAGACTTCGTGATGGCGTCGCTAAAGTTAGGGTATTCGACGAGGTTGGCCGTGCCGTTGAGCGAGACCACGCCCGCGACTTTGTCGGGATGCAGAGCCGCGAACGCTAGCGCCGAGGTTCCCCCCATCGATCCGCCGGAGATGATGACCCGGTCGACACCGTAGTTCGCCCGCAATTCGTCGATGATCTGCAACACGTCGGCCTCGGCCGCGGGCCCCATCCACGAAGTCGACGCTCGATAGTCGGGCGACACGAACACGAGTCCATGCTTCGCCGCGGCGTCGCGCGCTGCCTGACACTCGCCACGCGTTTGCTTGACGAATTGCCAACGGTCCGAACCGTGGCCGTGCAACGCGATCAAGGCGGTGTGTGTTTTCGAGCGCTCGAACGACTCGGGCAGCATCACGACGTACCGCTGTTCGGTCCCGTCGAGCTTGGCCGTGAACACCACGTCGAGCGGCTCGGCCAGTTTGCCCGGCGGAGCGCCGACCACGGGACCACCTCCGAGCAGAAATGTTGAGAGAACGACGTACAACGCAGTCGCTCGGCCATTCGATCGAAACACGTCGAAACCTCCGGGGCAGCGAGTCGATTCAAATCCTGAGTCGTCATCATAAGCCGGATCGATGCGGCGAGCAGCCGGGAGCGGTAACCCCTTCGACGATGAAACTCGCCTGCCAAACTGACATGACGCCATTCGCGACAAGCTATTCGGCCACTCTTGCCATCCGATCGCAAGTCTATTTAATAAAACACCTTACGGCGCACATTCGGTCTTTGGCACGCCCCTTGCTTCCCTAAAGCGTCGCGCAGATACCACGCTGCCACTATTGGCCGATGGTATTGCCCGAGCGTCGCTCGCCTGCCGTGCGACCGTTGGCCTGATCGAACTGCAATGCCCGTCGGAACGAACGGATTCCATCCGGTCGCAACATCCGGCGGCTGCCAGATACCTACCTACATTTATCGCCTGTAACGAGGAGGATTTCACCGTGGCAAAACAGATGGTCTTTGACGACGAGGCACGACAACCGCTGTTGGCCGGCGTCGCGAAGTTGGCCCGGGCTGTCCGTAGCACGCTCGGCCCTCGTGGCCGCAACGCCGTGCTCGACAAAGGCTGGGGCTCGCCGAAGGTCACCAAGGACGGCGTCACCGTCGCCGAGGACATTGAGCTCGACGACCCGTATGAAAACCTGGGCGCTCAACTCGTCAAAGAAGCCGCCAGCAAGACCAACGATGTCGCTGGCGACGGCACCACCACCGCCACGGTCCTCAGCGAAGCGATCTTCCGCGAAGGTCTGAAGATGATCGCCGCGGGTGCCGATCCGATGGCCCTCTCGCGCGGCATCAACAAGGCTGTGGCCGCTGTGGTCGACGAGATCAAGAAGCTCGCCAAGCCGATCAGCGACAAGAATCGTGCCGAAATCAAGCAAATTGCCACGATCGCCGGCAATAACGACGCCACGATTGGTGAAGTGCTCAGCGATGCGTTCCTGAAGGTTGGTAAGGATGGCGTGATCACGGTCGAAGAAGGCAAGCAGAGCGAGACGACCGTCGAAGTGGTCGAAGGCATGCAGTTCGATCGCGGTTACCTCTCGCCGCACTTCGTCACCGATCAAGATCAGCAAACCGTCGAACTCGACAACTGCTTGATCTTGATCTACGAAGAGAAGATCTCGAACGTCAAGAATCTCGTGCCGTTGCTCGAAGCGGTGAGCAAGGCCAACAAGCCGTTGCTCATCATCGCCGAAGATATCGAAGGCGAAGCGCTCGCGACGTTGGTCGTGAACAAGATGCGCGGCATTCTCAACGTCTGTGCGGTTAAGGCCCCCGGCTACGGCGATCGTCGCAAGGCGATCCTCGGCGACCTCGCGGTTCTCACGGCTGGCACGGCGATCTTCAAGGACCTCGGCATTCAGCTCGAAGCGGTCAAGCTCAGCGATTTGGGCCGGGCCAAGAAGATTCACATCACCAGCGAGTACACGACCGTCGTCGAAGGCGCTGGCAAGAAGGCCGAGATCGAAGGCCGTGCCGAGCAAATTCGCCGCGAAGTGGCTGTGACCGAAAGCGAATACGATCGCGAGAAGCTGCAAGAGCGTCTGGCCAAGCTGGCCGGTGGCGTGGCTCAGATCAGCGTCGGCGCTGCGACCGAAAGCGAGATGAAGGAACGCAAGTACCTCATCGAAGACGCCAAGTGTGCCACGCAAGCGGCTCTCGAAGAAGGCATTGTTCCGGGCGGTGGCGTGGCTCTGCTCCGCTGTGAAAAGGCCCTGGATAAGATTGACCTCAAGGGTGACGAGAAGCACGGTGCCGAGATCATTCGCCGCGTGCTCGAGTATCCGCTCCGCTGCATTGCCGACAACACGGGCGTCGAAGGCTCGGTGGTCGTCAATCGCGTGCGTCAGCTCAAGAACAAGTTCGAAGGCTACGACGCCGACAAGGACAACTATTGCGACATGGTTGAAGCCGGCATCATCGACCCGGCCAAGGTCGTGCGTTGTGCCCTGCAAAACGCCGCGAGCGTCGCCGCTTTGCTGCTCACCACGGAATCGTTGATCACCGAGATTCCGAAGGAAGCCGAAGAAGACGACCACCACGGCGGCCACGACCACGGTATGGGTGGCGGCGGCATGGGTGGAATGGGCGGCATGGGCGGCATGGACATGGGTGGCATGGGAATGTAAGGCCAAAGCTGAAAGCCGAAAGCTGACAGCAGGTTCCCTTACTAACCACTAGTCACCAACCACAAACAACTCAACTTTCAAGATACTTAAGGACCTAAACCAATGAGCAAACTCAATCTCCGTCCGCTGGATGATCGTGTCGTGGTCAAGCCGCTCGAGGCCGAGGAGCGTACCGCCGGTGGTATCGTGTTGCCGGACACCGCCAAGGAGAAGCCGCAACGTGGCAAGATCGTCGCCGTCGGCCCCGGCCGACTGAGCGACACCGGCAATCGCACTGCATTGTCGGTCGCGATTGGCGATGAGGTGATCTTCGGCAAGTACAGCGGCACCGAGATCGAAGTCAACGGCGAAGATGTCAAGATCATGCGTGAGAGCGATATCCTCGCGAAGGTTTTGGCATAGGTCCCAAGCCGTCCGCTCTGCGGCCGTGTGCCAGATCAACACACCGCGCGGCGAACGCTGTTTTGCCGCGATTCCACCCCACACATCTTTCCCGTGAGACATTAACCCATGCCCGCCAAACAACTCCTGTTCGATGACTCGGCACGAGCGCGTATGCTCAAGGGTGTCGAGAAGTTGGCCCAAGCTGTGGCGGTCACGATGGGCCCGACCGGCCGCAACGTGATCATCAACAAGTCCTTCGGTGGCCCGACCGTGACCAAAGACGGCGTCACCGTCAGCAAGGAAATCGACCTCGAAGATCGCTTCGAGAACATGGGCGCCAAGCTCGTGAACGAAGTCGCCTCGAAGACGTCGGACATTGCTGGCGACGGCACCACGACCGCCACGGTCCTGGCCCGTGCTATCTTCAAGGAAGGTATCCGCTCGATCGCCATGGGCAGCAACCCGATGGCCATCCGTCGCGGTATCGAAGCTGCCGTCGAAGCCGCGATCAAGCAACTCCGCTCGATGGCCAAGCCCGTTTCGAGCAAAGAAGAGATCGCTCAAGTCGGTTCGATCAGCGCCAACAACGACCGCGAGATCGGCGACCTGTTAGCCGACGCCATGGAAAAGGTCGGCAAAGATGGCGTGATCACGGTCGAAGAAGGCAAGGGTACCGAGACGACGCTCGAAATCGTCGAAGGCATGCAGTTCGACAAGGGCTTCATTTCGCCGTACTTCGTCAACAAGCCGGCCGAGATGGAGTGCGTGTTGGACGACGCCTACATCCTGATCTACGAAAAGAAGTTCAGCAATCTCCGCGATTTGGTGCCGATCCTCGAGCAAGTCGCCGGTCAAGCCAAGCCGTTGTTGATCATTGCCGAAGATGTCGACGGCGAGGCGCTCACCGCCCTGGTCGTGAACAAGCTCCGCGGCGTGCTCAACGTCTGTGCGGTCAAGGCCCCGGGCTTCGGCGATCGTCGCAAGGCCATGCTCGGCGACATTGCCGTGCTGACCGGCGGCACGTTGATCAGCGAAGAGCTCGGCATGACGTTCGATAAGGTCACGCTCGAGCACCTCGGTCGCGCCAAGCAAATCACGGTCGATAAGAACGACACGACGATCGTCAACGGCGCTGGCAAGCCGGCCGACATCAAGGCCCGCATCCAACAGATTCGCAACCAACTCGATCAAACCGAGAGCGAATACGACAAAGAGAAGTTCCACGAGCGGTTGGCCAAGCTGACCGGCGGCGTGGCCATCATCTCGGTCGGCGCCAACAGCGAAGCCGACATGAAGCAGAAGAAGGCCCGCGTGGAAGACGCCCTGCACGCGACCCGTGCGGCGGTCGAAGAAGGCATTCTCCCCGGTGGCGGTGTCGCTTTGCTGCGTTGCCTCGAGGCGGTGTCGAAGGTTAAAGCCAAGAATGACGAAGAGATTGGCGTGCAGATCATCAAGAACGTGTTGACTGCCCCGCTCAAGCAGATCGTGAACAACTGCGGTATCGACGGCGCGGTGATCGCCGATGAAGTGTCGCAGAAGCCGACCAACACCGGCTACGACGCCAACAAGGGCGAGTACGTCGACATGTTCAAGGCTGGCATCATCGATCCGCTGAAGGTGGTCCGCAGTGCACTCAGCAACGCGGCCAGCATCTCGGCTTTGATGCTCACGACCGAAGTCATGATCACCAACTTCGACAAGGACGACAAAGAGAAGCGTTCGGTCGAAGGATCGGTTCGCTAGTCAAACGCGGCGGCCCTGAGTCGCTACGGATGTCATAACCATCGCAATCAGGCCGCTTCCATGTTCAAGACTTGGGAGCGGCCTGTTGCGTGTATTCACGAAAGGAATCAATACAATGAGCGCACCCGCGGCAATTCCGATCGACTATATTCAAGTGGTTTCAAAAACAACCGAGGCTATGTGGATAAAATGCTCGGTTGAAGTTGGCTTCGACAACGACATGAATCGCCACGTGCGTGCTTACAATCTAGAGGACTCGACGGTTACCTTGTCAGTCAATCGGGATGATTACGTACCGAAGCGGGATCTTGAGTTGTCGGGGCAGGCAGGATGGATTCAGACACATTTTAGCGGTCAAAAATCTCGGGTTGAATATGTAGAGCTCAAGCAGAACGATTCGAGGCTTGCCGCCTGGCCATTTCTTTTTGTGGTCGGCAAAGGCTACCTACCCATTCCTCAGATTGCTGGAGATGATGCGTGGACTGCATCCGATCGAGTGGACCTCGCGATACTTTTAAGTGCTGTGTTGAAAGCGTTTCACGAATCGAATTGGGTTAGAGAAACGCTGAGCAGTTTGGGAGTAAATGTGAGGTAGTTATCGTTTTGCGAGCTCTACTGGCTCATGTTTGACGGCGTTCTACAAGTGTGATTTGTTTTTGCACCGCGACCACCGGTCGCGGCTTTATGACCCACGATGGCCACCATGGCAGGTAAACGCGACTACTACGAAGTCCTCGGCATCGCCAAGAACGCGACGGAGAAAGATATCTCGGCCGCGTATCGCAAGCTGGCGATTGCCAATCACCCGGACAAAAACCCCGGCGATGACGAGGCCGTCAAGCGTTTCA
>JAEUIL010000948.1 GCA_016794255.1 Planctomycetaceae bacterium
GAGGTGCTCGCCTGTGCCCATGAATTTGATCGGCACGCCCGTGATCGATTTGACCGACAGAGCCGCACCGCCGCGCGCGTCGCCATCGAGCTTGGTCATGATCAGACCGTCGAGCTCGAGCGCTTCGTTGAACGCCTTGGCGCTGTTGACCGCGTCTTGGCCGGTCATCGCATCGACGACGAGATACACTTGGTCGGGCTGGCAGCGATTGTCGATCCGCACCAACTGCTGCATTAATTCTTGATCGATATGCAACCGGCCGGCGGTGTCGAGAATCACAACATTCGCGCCGTGCGAACGGGCTTGAGTCACCGCCCGCTGACAGACCAGCACCGGATCGCTCGCACCATCTTCGGCATAGACCGGCACACCGATCTGCTCGCCCAGCACACGCAGCTGTTGCACGGCGGCCGGACGTTGCAAGTCGGCCGCGACCAGCATCGGCTTGCGACCCTCGGCCTTGATCTTCATTGCCAGCTTGCCGCAGGTCGTCGTCTTGCCCGAGCCTTGCAAGCCGCACATCATCAGCACGGTCACGTCGCCACTCTTCAAGTGCAGCGAGTGATCCACGGGGCCCATCAGATTGATGAGCTCTTCGTGAACGACGCCGACGAGCTGCTGGCTCGGATTGAGCGACTTGAGTACCTTTTCGCCGACCGCTTGCTCGGTGACCTTCGTCATGAAGTCTTGCACGACTTGATAACTGACGTCGGCTTCGAGCAGCGACTGCCGCACCATTTGCAGCCCTTCGCGCATGTTCGATTCGGTGAGCGTGGCCTTGCCCGTCATGTGACGGAAAGCGTTGCTCAGACCTTCTTGAAGCGAGTCGAACATGGGAGGAAACGAAACGGTTAGGGTGCAGTCGGTCGGTACAGGTAGCGCCGGCGGCTGACACGAGGGTCAGACACCTTTCCCGCCCATCCATGAGCGCATAAGACGACCGTGGGCCGCCCAGCGGGAATTGGGTATTCTAGCGAACCGCGAGCCGGGTTGGCAATGGTGCCGCTGCGAATAATAAACCTCTTGCGGCGTAACGAGTTAGGTAATCATTCACGCGTGGCGTAGTAGCTGGCCGATCGAGTCCGGGCCCTCGGGACAGGCGCATCGACCACGCTAGCCCTGGCGACGGGTGTTATGATAACGCGGGGTGGCGAGCAGCGTTGGTCTCCGGATTTTGTGTTTATGTACGAGTTCGACGGAATCTTGGCACTTGAGAAAATGGAGCGTGCCGTGCAACGGGTTCGCGAACGATTGCTCCGAGCGACGGGAGCACTTGAACAAGCCGGGGTGCCCTACGCGGTGGTCGGGGGCAACGCCGTGGGTGCGTGGATCGAGCAAGTCGACGAGTCGGCGGTCCGCTCGACTCAGGATGTCGACTTGGCCGTCCGACGCGCCGATTTCGCGCGCATGAAGTCCGCGCTGGAAGCCGTCGGCTTCATCTACCGACATGCCGCGAGCATCGACATGTTTCTCGACGGCCCTGACGCCAAAGCGCGAGACGCCGTGCATGTCGTCTTCTCTGGCGAGAAGGTGCGTGCCGAGTATGCTGAAGCTGTTCCCGACGTGAGCGAAGCACAATCATTCAAGTCGTACCGAGTGCTGGGTCTCGAAGCACTCGTAAAGATGAAGCTGACGTCGTTTCGTGACAAGGATCGCACGCATGTTCGCGATCTGATCGGCGTCGGACTTGTCGACGCGAGTTGGCCAGCCAAGTACGACGCGGTGCTCGGTGAGCGTCTGCAGCAGTTGCTCGACACCCCGGATGGCTAACCCCCGCGCTCCGCACTAACCGGCCAGCATCTCCGCCAACTTCTGGACGGTCGCATAGTTGCGAGCGGTCACCGCGACTCCCAGTTTGCGTTCCACCCCCGCGGCGAGTTTGGATCGGCCAATCCCATCTGGCGCGTGCAGATAAAACACCGTGTCGATCAGTCCGTATCGTTCCGACGACGCGGCCAACTTGGCGATGCCAGCCAAGTCAGCGGACTTTGGCGGCGATTCGAGGAAGAAGAAATGCAACGACTGGGGATTCTCGACCGCATGAGGAAACGGATTGTTCGGCACTGCCGCGTGGAAGTCCGCAGCGGAGAGCAGCAAGATACCGGGCCGAAACTTGAATTCCGTTTCGATCGCCTCGCCGAGCCGTTTGACTAGGGCTTTCTTGCTTTTCGACGGCGAAGCAAAGACGACGTTACCGCTTTGAATGTAAGTGCGAACCGCAACGCAGCCCGCCTGTTCGAGGATTCTCGACAGCGTCGTCATCGGCAGCTTGTTGCGGCCACCCACGTTGATCCCACGAATCAGGGCAAGCCAAGTGTGCATGGTGTTTTACTAGAGGTGGCTGAAGTTAGATATGGGTTGAGCCGAGTGACGTGCATTCTGATGTATGAGCTTGGCTCTCCCATCTTGCATGCGTCTGTTCCAGCTTCTTGCTAAGCGTCACCCTGACTGCCATCGACACTAATCTCCCACGGAATGCCGAAACGATCCACGAGGACACCAAAGCCTAGCGACTAAAACGTCTTCTCAAACGGCACCTTGATCGCACCACCCTCGCTGAGCGCCTGGATTATCTCACGGGCACGGGCGATCTCGACAATAGTCAGCGTCACAAAGAACCCCTGGGGTTGCTGATATGAGCCGGGAAGCATGCCTACGCCCATCAATTCGATCATGCCATCGTGACTCGACTGAAGTCGCCATTGGAGTTTCACCGTAGGTAAGCATCGTCTGGAGAGTTCCTCCCAGGATTGCTTGATACCGATGCATTGCTTCCTGGCATTGTCCATCGAAGCATAAATGTGGAGTGACTCGCATGGACATTTCTTGTCCGCTAACGACACCTTTCACTTGTCGGATTGATTGTAACGAACGTGATGTCTCAGTTGGCGCTGGAAACCCGACTTCGTCGCACAGCGTCCAAACCACGCGCGTCCTGGCACCCTCTCGATAGAACGCCCAAGCTCGAGAAGCGGCCTGCGACATCGCGAACGTCTAGCGGCTACCCGTTGATTGATGAAGGTCTAATCTGATTGATACGCATGCCCGATTGTTCGGTACCGATCTAAGACACTAAACATAGTGGCAGACTCTGGTACGGTATCCTTCGCTACTCGCATCACAGGAACCATTAATTCGGTATGAAGCGCAATTCGCTCACTCGGCTTCGGAGACTGCGTTACATGCAAATCTCAAAAAGGCTTATTTGTCCACGCGGTGGGGCTGTCGCGACTAACTTGGCCGATGGCTTGTAGCGATGTTTTAGGTATCGTTTAAGATCGAGTTCGGGCGTCGCGTTTCCTGAGGGGATAATGGCTGCCATTCCGCGTTGGTCAGAGCTGAGTTTGATATCGGAAACGCTGGCCACCGCCACTCAGGCTCATGTCACGATTATTTGTCCTTGATCAATCTTGCATAGCCAGACACGATGCCATCCGTCCGTGCTCCGTAGCCAGTGTATTCGGCTACCAACTCATTCTGTTTTTTCGCCAAATCCAAGATAATTGTTCCAAAATGCGGGCGGTCAGACTTCTTAGCGACGTAGTTCAACCAGCCGAACCGACCACCAACGAATCCACCCGTGACGTCGAAGAATTGCTCATAACACCTGCCTTGTTCTGTCATGGATATCGATAGCTGACCTGTAATTACATGGTCAGCGGAAGTGATCTCAAGCCCTATAGCGAATTCGATTGGATGCCCGTCTGGACCGCGTTGTTGATGGCCGTTGCCAGTCCACGTTCCCAAAAGCACATCTGCGTGCTTGTCGGCAATCTTTTCGATAGGAGTCTGCAACACCCGTGCGGTCGCAGATGCATCAGTCGAAAATGCAAAATTAGCAAAATACTCTTCCACTCGGTCGAGACTTGTAACGAAGCTCACTCGCGATAGATAAAGAGGCAAGTCAAGGTCAGAACTTGTTAGAAAGGGAAGCAACTCCTTACGCAAGGCCCTACCTTGACCAAGTTCATATGGTACCCACGGAGACGTCAGGCTCTGGCGAGAAACAACCACGACAATGGCAGCACAGTTATGCAGCGCAGTTCGCACCTCCGATTCGATGTCCTTGCCCCAGTCAATGTGTTTTGCATCGCGGAAGTAGGTAACCTTTAACTCGTCGAGAACTGAGCAAATCCGGTCCGCAACGTCCGCGTCGCCATGTGAGTAACTTATGAAGACAGTCCCCATTTGAGTTCCGAATGCTGGTTGAGTGATCCATAAAATTATTGATTGTGCAATTTCAATCCGCATACCGCACACGACCCGTTGGTCGGGGTCTACGCATCGTTTAAACATACCGACCTTCCAGAACCAACACCACTTTTTGCCGCCAGCTACGCTGAGTCGGTCGGCATTTTCCGCAAAACGGAAGCCGTGTCCGCAAGACGCGTTTCGATCCCAAATGGCCAGATACAGACGCAACCTAAGGACCACGCTATCAGCTTGGCCGCGATCTTGTTTTGTGCGCGAAACCGCTAGCGAGCCACCGGCCGACTGACCATGGTAAATCCCTCAATGCTTGCGTCCCGAGCCAAAACCGCGGTCAATTTGCCCTCAAACCGCCCCTCACCTGCCGTTGACCTTTTCGCCGTAACTTGCTAGCATGATGGACTTTCCAGCCTGAACGGCCCAGGCTGAGAAAACTTACCAACCCCCAATGGCCGAGATTATCAGAACGCCGGACGCCCGGTGGTCGAGCGCAGGCCGAGTTGGACTCGGTCACGCTGCCAGCACCATGGGACCTTTGCCGGTGTGCCAGACTTATAGGAGTGTTCTGTGTCGCAAGAGCTCGTCAAGCAGTTAGTCGAAGCGGGTGTTCACTTTGGCCACCGTGCCAGCCGTTGGAACCCCAAGATGCGTCCGTACATCTACGGCCGCCGCAATCTGATCCACATCATCGACGTGCGCGAGACCATTCGCGGTCTGATTCGCGCTCGCAAGTATCTCTCGCAAGTCGCCGCCCAAGGCAGCTTGATTCTGTTCGTCGGCACCAAGCGTCAATCGGCCGAGACCGTCGAACGCGAAGCCGCCCGCGCCGCGATGCCGTTCGTCAGCGATCGCTGGCTCGGTGGCACGCTCACGAACTTCCGCACGATTCGCAATCGTCTGCAACGCTTGGAAGATCTCGAGCGTCTGCGTGCCGGTGAAGAGCTCGCGCTCTATAGCAAGAAGATGCAGTCGGCCTTGAACCGCGAATATCGCAAGATGTTCCGCAACCTCAACGGTCTGCGCACGCTCAATCGCCTGCCCGAGTGCATGGTGATTATCGATCCGAAGAAGGAAAAGAACGCCATCAACGAAGCCCGCAAGATGGGCGTCACGACCGTCGCGCTGATCGATACCGACAGCGATCCGGACTTGGTCGATCTGCCGATTCCTGGCAACGACGACAGCATCCGCTCGATCGAACTCATTTTGCAACAACTGGCCGACGCCGTGTTGGAAGGCAAAGCAAGTGCGAACGAAGGCGCGATCACCGGTCGTCCGGCAGGTGGCCGAGCAGCCGGCGCCGCGGCCTTCACCATGGCTGGTACCGAAGACAAAGACGCCTAAACGGCGTGTCGGTTTGGCCAACCCCATTGAGTCGTTTCACGTTTAGCCCCGGGTGATTCACCCGGGGCTAACTTGCGTTTGCGGCGGGGTCAAACCACGGCGGTTTCTTTTCCTTTTCATCAAAAAATCAAATTCCAAAATATTCGACGGAGAACTTAGCGATGGCAGAAGTAACAGCAGCGGCGGTCAAGGCGTTGCGCGAGCAAACGGGTCAGCCGATGATGGATTGCAAGGCGGCATTGACCGAGGCCGCGGGCGACATGGAAGCGGCGGTCCGCATCCTGCGCGAGCGCAACAAGAAGGTGCAAGAGACCCGGCTCGGTCGCGACACCGAGTTCGGCCGCATTGGCATCTACATCGATCAAGCCAAGAACGTCGGCGCGATGGTCGAACTGCTCTGTGAGAGCGCTCCGGTTGCCGGCGGCACCGATGTCAAGCAACTGGCGACGGACCTGGCTCAGCAATTGGCCACCGGTCCTGGCGCGAGTTCGGCCGAGGAGTTGCTCAAGCAACCGTCGCCGAGCAAGACCAAGCCGACCTTGGGCGAGCAAAAGGACGACATGTTCAACCGCATCCGCGAGGTGTTCAACGTCGGCCGCATGGTGCGGATCAACGGCAAGTGCGCCGGTTACGTTCACGCCACGGGCGACCTCGCCTCGTTGGTCGAGTATGACGGTGGCGACGCCGCCACGGCCAAGGACATTGCGATGCACATCGTCGCCAGTGCGCCGAGTGCCGTGAACAAAGAGAACCTCGATCAAACCGAAGTCGAGAAGGAACGCAGCTTCCTCACCGAGCAAGCTCGCGCCGAAGGCAAGCCGGACAATATCATCGCCAAGATGATCGAAGGCCGAATGAAGAACTTCTACTCGGCCCGCGTGTTGGTCGAGCAGCCGTTCGTGAAAGAGAACACGATCTCGGTCGCCGACGTGCTCAAGAAGGCCGGCATGACCGTCAAGCAATTCGTGAACTGGAAGCTCGGCGGCAAGTAGTCTTCACAGACTTGCTTCTGCTCACGCTCGATAGCCCATCAAGAACAGCGTAGTGACGGCCAAGTGCCGGAGCTACGCTGTTCTTTCTTTTTGAATGCTTTCCTGAATCGCCCTTCTCCGAACCTCGACGCCTGCATCGCTAGCTCCGGTCTGTCCACTCCCGTCTCGCTAGCACTGACAACTTGAGCAAATCTTCTCAAGTGCTCGTCGCATGCCCGTCGATACAACCGGCAGATTCGTCAAGGTCCGTCAACCTTGCGCCGTTTGTCAAGCGACTCCCACTCTTCGGCCGGTTCAGGAACTCATCATGCTCACCCTGCGAGACAAATTGGTCGCGGCTCTGCGTGGCGGAGGCCATCCCGCCGGAGTCGCCTTGGCCGTGGGCATCGGACTCGTCGCCGGTTTTGCCAGCGGGGTGAATCTCACGTTCGCCGGGCTGTTGTGGTTGGCGATCGTGCTCAATGTTCGTTCGTCGGTCTTCGTTGTCACGTGGGCCATCGGGTTGGCGCTGGCCATCGGCGGACACTCGATCTGCCACGGCGTCGGCTATGCGATGCTCGACGAACTTAGCCTGGGAGAGTTGATTGCGAAGCTGGGCGACAGTCCGATCGTCGCGCTCTTGGATTGGGATCGGTACGCACTTGTCGGCGGAATTGCGATCGCGATTGTGCTCGCGGTTCCTGCCGCGCGTGGCGCTTGGACCGTGGCCGACGCCCGGTGGCGAGCCGCTCACGAAGCGAATCCGCCGCGCCGCTCGCTCATGCGGCCGTTGGCTTGGTTGTACGCGCCGATCGCTGCCGTGCCGCTCGTGTTTCTCCCCTGGGTATTGGTCGAACGGCAGTTGAGCGACGAATTGCTCGGCGAGGCCGTGGCGTTCAGCGAGTATCGTGCGACTGCCGAACGGACCGAGCTATGCTTGCTCACCGGCGCGTGGCTGGCCGAGAATGTCACCGTCCTGCCACGCGAACAGCCCGACAAGCCGGTCCTCCGCATCGAACGCATTCAGGCCAAGCTCGACAGCTCGCGGTTGCTCCGCGGTTGGTTGCATGTGTCGGACTTGAAACTTGCCGGTGTCACGCGCTTCGATACCCCACGCACCTCGACCGAAGGTGCCACGCACGAGCCGACCACCGGCGCTGCCGAACTTCACGCCCAGCTTGTCGGTTGGTGCGAGCGGCGTGATCTGTTGGCGTGGTCCAGCGACTTGCTCAATCTCTGCGATCGTCTCGCGCAGCACGATCAACAACAGACAGGCACCTCGGCTGCGAAGTTGTTCGGCGCGCTGTCGTCGCTGCCGGATGAGACCCGCAGTCGGCTCGGCCGCCGTCAGCCGCGCGTGGTTGTCGATGCCGTGCAACTCGTCGAGCTCTCCCAGTCGTGGCACTTGGGCGGCAAAGCGGCAATCGAGATCGCGCATCTCAACAGCAATCCGCGTTTGGCGTTGTATCCGACGCACATCAAGGTCACCGCTCCCGAATGGTCGAGCGAGGCCGAGGTAACGTTGAACTTGCACGAGTCAGGCCAACGTCATCAGCTCAAAGTTCGCGCCGTCGATTTGCCACTGGCCGAGTTGCTCGATCCGGCCCGGACCCGTTCGCGGCTGGTCGTGCATCGTGGGTTGGTCACCGCGATCGGCGAAGGTTGGATCGATCTGCAACGCGCGTATCTGCCGTTGTCGCTCGAGAGCCAACAACTGTCGGCCCAAATGCTCGGCGCGCAACCGGTGGCCGGTTTGTCGAGCGAACATTGGAATCGTTGCTTGCGTGAGTTGGGCGGCCTGCGTGTCGATGCCCTCATCTCGGGCCGTTGGGACGATTTGCGGCTCACGCTCGAAACGCGCGAAGCGATTCAACAGCTCAAGCATCAACTGCGTAGCGCCGGAGCTCACGAGTTGCTCTCGGGCGTCGAGGAAGAGCAGAGCAACCCGCGCGTGCCGCAAACCGCGTCGACGGTCCCGCATCTGCCGGTGATCGAGCAGCCCACGGCGAATATCAGTCCCGTGACGAACATCGTGCCCGGTTACGAGCCGATCGCGCCGGTCAGTTACCCGACAGCAAGCGAGTCGACGCCGAGCGCGTATCCCACGGCCACCAGCCCGGCCAGCCCGAGTGCCGAGCCGCCGCGTTATCCGGTCACCACAGCGAGCGAACCATCGTCGGCGACTGCCACGTTGGGACCGATCGAGAGTCCGTTGCCAACCGCGACTCCTGAAGCAGTCACCCCGACAACGCCGTTTGTGAATCCGCTCGCGAGCACCTTGCCGCCAGCACCGACACCGGTCGAGACCGCGCCGTCCGTCGCGACACCGTATCCGGCCACTGACGCCGCTCCGGTCGTGGCAGCGACCCCGGCTCCAACGCCGACGTTGGGAGAACCGGCGGTCTCGCCGAACCCGTATGTGTCGAACAACGCGCCGCTCGCGGATAGCTCGCCGATGGTGCCGATCCCGGCGCCGCTCGACGACGCGCCCACCACCGGATACCCGATGAGCGCCGCCGACGCGCCGACCCCGTCGCCCACACCGGTTGCACCGACGAGTGCAGCGCCGCAGTCGCCGGAGAATTCGATTGTGCCGTATCGACCGCGAGACGAAGTCCCCGCGACGCCGGTGGCTGCTCCGTCTCAACCGACCGCGACGGTTAGCGACACGCCGAAGTCGCGCTACTCGTCGCCGAGCGTCGCCCCCACTGTCACTCCATCACCGACCAAGCCGAGTGCTTCGCCAACCGCGATCAGTGATACTCCGCGCTCGCCGGCGGCTCCGGTCACTGGCCGAGTCAGTGCTCCAACCGCAGCTCCCAACGCCGCCGGCTACATTGGTTCGCGACCGTACTATGCGACTCGGCCGAGCGCCGCTCAGACCGGCAGCGCTACCGCCGGGCTCGACGTGCCGACGGGCCCGGATCTCGAAGGTCTCTACGCTCGCGGACAGGTCAACGGTCCGGCGAGTCCGACGCTGCCGCAGAAGCCGGCTCCGAGCCGCGAGCCGAAGAGCGAGTCGGGCTTTGCCCAATGGTCGGCCGGTGTCTCGAACAAGTTTTCAAGCATGTTCAGTCGCAACTCGGCGACGAGCGACAAGCCGAAAGCGACCGGCACTCCGACCCCCGCCGCGCCCAAGAGTCAAGCCACCATCGCCGGTCGACCCGCCACCGGCGGCGACACCTCATTCGCCACCGACGCGCCGACTCAACAACCGACCGCGACCGATTCGACTGCCACCAAGTCCTGGCTCGACAAGTTCCGGCGATAACTGCCCAAGCTTCGTGGGCACATCGGCGCAAAGTCTTGAGCCTCCGAAGCCTCCAGTCTTCGCCACCGGAAAACTTTGCCCCCTCGATCGACGGATGCTAAACTAGGTTAGCACCTTGATTTCGACTTCGATGGGGGGATTTACCTGTGGCCAGGATGCTACTCAGGACGTGGGCTGCGCTCGCAGTCGCGACAGGGATCGTCGTCCAACCGGCACTCGTCAGACCTCAGCCCGTCGGGGCCGAGGAGATGCCCAGCGCCGTCGCCCGCGGCGAAGCGTCGCCCATTCCGGTCGGGCCAATCGATACGTCGCACTACGTGGGTCGCCAATTGGCCCATGAGTTGGCTCGGCCGCTCGAGTTCGACGCCATCGTCTTGCCGCTGATCACCTCCAGCAAAGTGCTCGCTCCCCGGCGGGTCAACGAGCAGCAGATCGCGCTCGCCTCGTATCGCGATGAGCACGCCCAGCCCAAGTTCTTGTGGAAGGCGTATCCGTGGCGCGAACAGCACGAAGAGTTCGTCGCGCGGTTTCAGACCGCCAAGCACGAAGCGGATCGCTACGAACTCTACCGCTGGTGCGAGCAGCAAGAGCTGTACGACTGTGCCGAGTTCCTGCTGCGCCGCGGGCTATTCGATTATCAGTATCGTGACTCGAGCGACAATTACCGTTGGTATCTGAACAAGTGGAAAGAGAACGGCGGTCATCAGCGTCGCAGTCCGTTCACGTTCACGCTGCCGGTGCGGGGGCAGTGGAAGGTGATGGTCGACACGGACCGGCATCATCAGAGCAAACACTGGTCCGTTTGGGCCTGGGATCTCGTGATGCCGCGGGGCTATGATCTGCACCAAGGGGCGGATGTGGTGCAGAATTACTTCACCTGGCGTCAGCCCGTGTATGCCGTGTCGGACGGAGTTGTCGTGGCGGCGGTGGATCACTTTCCCGACCATCAGATCGGCTACAACGCGCCGGCCGATCAGGGCAACTACGTGCAGATCGACTGCGGCGGTGGGGTGTATGCCTATTACGGACACCTGCGTCAACGGGGCGTGCATGTCCGCAAAGGGGACAAGGTCCAGCAGGGACAGGTGCTCGGCCTCATCGGCAGCTCGGGCGACACCGGCGTGCCCCATCTGCACTTCACGCTCATGGACGGCGACGGCTTCTCGATCCGCGGCCGCTACCAAATGGAGGTGTGGACCACCGCGGGGTGGCGGGCATACGATGGAATGGACCTCGAAGAAGGTTGGCACTTCCGGGAAGTCCGGGAGTGATAAGCGGGGAGGTGCTTGGTGTTTGGTGCTTAGTTCTTAGTGCTTGGTTTACGAGCGCAACGTGATCCTCTTCAACCAAGAACTAAGAACCAAGCACTAAGCACCTCTCCCCTCCGTGTTGAATCTCCCCCCGTTCCCGTTTGCCTCCCCCGTCCCATCTACGTAACTAAACCCCATGGCCCGAGTTGTCTTGGCCATGTCCGGCGGAGTCGATAGCAGCGTGGCTGCTCATTTGCTGCGTCGGGCTGGTCACGAAATCATTGGTCTCTTCATGCGTCACGGCGAGACGCTCGAGGCGTCGTGCGCGACCGAAGCGCCGGCGCGCGGCAGCTTGCCGATCTTGTCGAGTGCGCCGGGCCACAAGCAAGGTTGTTGCAGTTCGAGTGACGCGGCCGACGCGCGACGCGTGGCCGATCGACTCGACATTCCGTTCTATGCGCTCGACTTCTCCGACGCCTTCGGGCGGATCATGGATTACTTCGTCGACGAGTACACCGCCGGTCGCACGCCCAATCCGTGTGTGATGTGCAACAACTGGCTCAAATTCGGCAAGCTCGCCGAGTATGCCGACAGCGTCGGGGCTGAGTTCGTCGCCACCGGCCACTACGCGCGGCTCGAACCGAGTGCCAATCCCGCCGCGCCACCGGCTTTGCTTCGCGGCGTCGATCTGTCGAAAGATCAGTCGTACGTGCTCTTCGGCGTCGAGCGTGACGTGTTGCGACGGATGCTGCTGCCGGTGGGCGGATATCGCAAAGAGGAAATTCGCGAACTGGCTCGTGAGATCGGCTTGCGAGTCGCCGAGAAGAAAGACAGCCAAGAGATTTGCTTCGTGTTGCCGGGCGAACATGCCGAGTTCGTGCGTCGACGCCGCGGCGACATCAATCTCTCGGGCGACGTGGTCACAGTCGAGGGGCAAGTCGTCGGCGCTCACACGGGCGTCGAGAATTTTACGATCGGCCAACGCAAGGGTCTCGGTCTCGCGTTCGGCGAGCCGCGGTATGTCGTGCGGATCGAGGCCGACACGCGGCGCGTCGTGATCGGCACGCGCGAGCAACTCGGCCGAAGTTCGTTCACCGGTCGCCAAGCAAATTGGCTTGTCGATCCACCGACCGGACCGATCGAGTGTCAGGTGAAGATTCGCTATCTGAGTCGTCCCGTCGCCGCGACGGTGACTCCGCTCGAAGATGGTCGCTTGCAGTACGAACTGCACGCGGCTCAAGACGGTGTCGCGCCGGGCCAAGCCGCGGTGTGTTACGACGGCGAGCGAGTGCTGGGCGGGGCGTGGATCGAGTGAGCGAAGGTGATGTCGGCGCGAAACCGCAAGCGAGCCACCGACTCGCCAGCATGTGGGACTCGCGCATTCTGAAAGACTCGCCACCGCCGCTGAGTCTGTCCTTCGCTTGCGGTTTCGCGCCGTCGCGTCACTCACCGTGCTCAATTATCCGAGAACGCGGCGCTCACCGGAAACGCGCGCCGCTTCACCGCGCGGGCACCGACCAACACCTCGACGCGGACCCACACGCTCGGTTGACCGTGCTCATTGTGCTGCACTTCGAAATGTCGAGTCTGCACCAAGCCGCGCACTTTCTGACTCTCGCCGCTGATCGGCGAAGTGACGACCACCGACATCGTATCGCCCACGCCGGGAACAGGTCGCCCGTGCCAATCGGTGAACACCGCTTGACCGACGATTTGGCCCGCTGTGTCGAGGCATTCGACAAAGACGCCGGCGGTCATGCTGACCGGTAACGATGATGAACTCACGCCCAACCTCCTTGGAGCAAGCCGCAGGACCTGCGGTGTTGAAAAGCAATCCGTGCTCCGCCAACGCCGGTCAACATAGTCGCGCGCTGGAACGGTTGTAAAGATGAATCTCAACCAGCCAACGCGCGCAGTGATCAACGCAATGGACAAATCGCGCGGCGCTTGCTAGCACGAGATCGAGCGACACTCGGGCTTGGCACTCAATCGCTACTCAGCGCGGTGCGGCGGTTTGCGCTTCGTGCGCTTCGGCGCAGCGACGGGAGGCGTCGCGACGCTGCCGCTCTTGTTTCGCAGCCGTTCCAGAAAGGCCCGCAGGTCGCGCGGTAACGGCGTATGAAACTCGAGCCACTCGCCGGTTGTCGGATGCTTGAAACCCAACTCGGCGGCATGCAACGCTAACCGCGGCGCACCGCTGGTGTCGGCCTGCTTACCGACGAACTTCGCTTGCCCGTAGACTTTCTCGCCGCAGACCGGATGACCCGCCTCGGACATGTGAATACGAATCTGATGCGTGCGGCCGGTCTCCAAGCGACATTCGACGAGCGTGTAGCCATCGAGATGCTCGATCGGCCGCACATGCGTCACGGCCCGTTTGCCTTCGTCCTCGTCATCGCCACTGCCGCGCCGGCCATCGCCGCGATCGCGCACCAACTGCGTCTCGATCGTCCGTTCGGTCACGCGGCCTTTGACAATGGCCAAGTATCGCCGACTGGTCGTGTGCGCGCGAAACTGTTCGCCCAGACCGCGCTCGGCGGGCACGGTGCGGGCAAAAACGATCAACCCACTCGTGTCGCGATCAAGTCGATGCACCGGCCGAACCGGCGGCGTGCGCGAGATCGTCGCTTCGCCGCGTGTTTTCTTCTTATGGCCGGCAAGTTTCTTGGCGATGATCCGCGGCAGCAAATCTTCGAGCGTGGGGTTGGCTCGGCGGCGTTTGTTGGACCAGTCGCGCTCTTCGGCATGCCGCACGCTGGTCATGCCCGAGGGTTTCTCGACGACGACGACATGCGTGTCCAAGTGGCGAATGACGACATCGTCTTCCGTGGCTGGCGGCGCGAGCGAGTGCTCGAGCAGCTTGACGAGGTCCCCCTGTTTGAGACGTCGGGCCGGATCAATGCAGAGGTTGCCGTTAACGATTGCGCGACGGGTGCGGATCAGCCGTTCGGCGTGCGACCACGGCAGCTCGCCCCCGAGCCATTTGCGCACCGCCGCGGCTAGCGTGAGCTGATTCTCATGGTCCCGCACGCGAAAGAGCTTCTCGCCTTCGATCGGCTTGGGGCCAGCAGGTGGTTTCTCGCCAGAGGACATAGTGAGCAGTAAGTTCGAGGAGCGGCAAAGAATTCAGAGTAAGCCAAGAGCGGCGGGGCCACAAGCGTCCCAAGAGCCAGAGGGGGAAATGACGAATGTCGAAGTTCAAATGTCGAAAGAATGCCGAAGTCAGAAGTCTGAATGACGAATAACCTGCGACATTCGTCATTCTCCCTCGATCAACTTCAACTGCACCATCCGCCGATACAGCCGCGGCCGGGTCATGCCGAGCAATCGCGCGGCCTTGGCCTTGTTTCCCTTGGTGCGGCGCAAGGCTCGCTCGATCAACTCGCGCTCGATCTGCGCCAAGAACTCGGGCAGCACGATCCGCTCGTCGAGTTTGCGCGGCCGCGCGACCGCTTGGGCGGCAAACTCCAACCGCTGCGGCAAGTCGGCGAGCGTGATCAGCGGTCCCGCGGCGGTCGCGTGAGCCATGCCGATCGTGTCGAGCAACTCATCCATGTTGCCCGGCCAGGCATACGTCGTCAGTCGATCAAGCGCCTCGGGCGTGAAGCCCACGAGCTGCTTGGCACTCTCGCGATTGACATGTTCGAGCGCAGCCTGCGCGAGCAGCGGCACGTCGTCACTCCGCTCCGCTAACGGCGGCAGCTCGATCATCAGCGTCGTCATCAAACCGGCGAGTTCACGATGATACGCGCCCCGTGCGGCCAGCGTCTCGAGCGACGTGCGCGCCGTCGCCAGGATCCGAAAGCCGGGCGAACCGTCGCCGAGCGCCGCGACGAGGGCCGTTTGCACGTCGACACTCAGTTGATCGACTTCGAGCAACAACAACGTCGCCGGCGCTTCACCGCTCGCGGCCGGACGAGTCACGGCGTGCAGCGAGCTGGTTAACACATCGAGCGCCAACAACGGACACGCGAGCGGCAGCAACATGCCGGACGTGATGGCCTGCGCGGCCTGATGAATCACACGGGCCAAATGCTGACGCCCGCTTCCCGACGGACCAACGACCAACACATGGCCCGTACCTGCCGCGGCCATTTCGACCTGAGCCCGCATGCGCCGCGCGGCAAGACTGTCGCCCAATAGTTGCTCGCTGCGAAACCGCTCGCCAATTCGCCGCCGATGACGATCGAGCGCGAGGTGCCACTCGGGCGGAGTCGGTTCAACCGCGAGATCGTTGCCGCCGGGCGGTTCGATCGTCGCCGGTTCAGCGAGCATGCGTGCGATGACCAGCGCCGCCTCGCCGGCTTCGCCCAAGAAGGGAATGAACTCGATCTGTCGGGTCACGACGGTCGCGTCGTCGCGGGGAAGGTCGATCGTAGTCGTCACGCGCTCACCGGCAAAGACCGACGGCGGCGGGCAAAGTCGCGCGGCGATCGCCGGAGCCGACGGAGTTGCGAGCTCGGTGTGAGAACTGCACGGCTGACCGACGAGTTCGTCGGCGGCAAGCCCAAGCCAATCGGCCAGCGACGTATTGACGAACACCAGAGTCCCGTCGCCGTCGACCATATAGCCCGGCTCCCGGGCTGCATCGAGCAGCTTACGAATCTGAGCAGCAACGGGTCGCGAGATCGCCATGGCGCGAAAACTTGCCGGAAAAACGACACCTACCGCCGGACCGTGGCCGGTGGCACGACACTGTTTTACCCTAGAGCCCCCGACCTATTCCTGAAAAACTCACCCCAATTCGCAGGGGATATGACAAACTACTGTCATCGCATCGGGTCAAAATCACTCCCACGAGTCGCGTCCTGACTTGGGCAAGACTGCGGTGGTCGTCTTACGGCAGGATCTGTTTCACCGGGCTGAAACAGCAGGTTGCGCAAGCAGCCGGAGCAGAGACGGTCACCGCGGCAAGTCAGGGCGCTGGGATCAGGGACTCGTTCGTCGTCCGCCGCTCAGCAGTCGTGAGATTGCTGAGCGGCATTTTTTGTTTCTGCACGGCTCGAACGGCTACGGCAGCTTCGCGACCTGCGGCGTGGCCGGAGCGGGCAGCAGCGATTGGGCCGCCTTGTTCGCGCCGCTCTGCAAACGACCGGGTGCCAAGCCCATCAGCACGACCAGGACGACACTCGCCGTCAGCGCGACTCGCGCACCACGGCCGCCTTCGCCCGCCAAGGTCGTCAGCGGCGAGCGGAAGTACATCACGCCCACGATCCGCAGATAGTACGCAGCCGCAATCGCCGCGTTGAGCGCCGCGACGATCGCGAGCGCCAAGAACCACTTGCGGAGATCGCTGGTATCGCCACCGGTCGGAGCGTCGACGCCGAGCGCACTGAAGAACAACGACAGCTTGCCCCAGAAACCGGCCAGCGGCGGCAGACCGGCGAGCGAGAACATGAACACGGCGATGCAACCGGCGACGAAGGGATGCGTCTTGCCAGCCCCGGCCAAATCGTCGAGCAGATCGACCTGCTTGTCCGGCTCGCCGAGTGCGGTCAGCGCCGCGAACACGCCTGCCGTGCTGACGCCATACACGACCAGATAGAAGATCGTCGAACCGATGCCTTGGAACAGAGCGACGCTCGAGACATCTTCCATATTCGCCGCCAAACCGACGGCCAACCCGATGAGCATGTACCCGGCGTGAGCAATCGAAGAATACGCGAGCATCCGACGCACGTTGTCTTGCCACAGCGCCAAGACATTGCCGAGCGTCATGGTCAACACGGCGAGCACGATCGCCACACGCCACGCCAACACCTCGTAGCCCGGCATGGCGATCGCGATCAGACGCACGAGGGCCGTAAAGCCGACGATCTTCGGCAGCACGCTGAGCAACCCGGCGTTGAGATTCGACGTACCTTGGAACACGTCCGGAGCGTAGAAGTGAAACGGCACGGCCGTGATGCGGAACCCCAGTCCGGCGAAGATCAGCACGAGCGCCAGACGCCCGAACAGTCGGCCCGCGCCGAGCGTGTCGTCACCCGCGAGCAGAATCTGACGAATCTCGACCAGATCGGTGGTTCCCGTCAGGCCGTAGAGAAACGTGAAGCCGTAGAGCAACACGCCGGACGAGAGAATGCTGAGAAAGAAGTATTTGACCGTCGACTCTTGCGAAGCGCGATCACCGCGCGCGAGATACAACACGACATACGTCGGAATCGACACCAACTCGAGTCCGAGGAACAACAGCCCCAGCTCGCGCGCTGAGCCGACGAGCATGGTGCCCGCGACCGACATGAGCAGCGTGCCGACCATCTCGGCCGCAGGCGTCGAACTCGACGGACGCTGGGCGGTGAGCACGAACAACGAACCGACCAACAGCGCGAGCCAGCGAATGTATTGACCGAACAGATCGACCGCGATCGGACCTTTGATCTCGACCGAGGCCAGCGGTGCCTGAGCACCCTCGGGCCAGAACCGATACTCGTAGGTGCAGTACAGCGCGATCGCCGCGCCGATCAGCCCGAGCATGGCGACTCGACCCCAATGCCGACCCGGCAGAAACGCGCCGAGTACGTAAATCAACGTCGCCGTCAGAATGACGATCAGTTCGGGCGTGAGTATCTTGATGGCGTCGAGGGACATGGGGGGAAGTTGTTGGTGGATGGGAGGAGTGGCTAACCACAGAGGCACAGAGGACACAGAGAAGAAGAAAGAGGTGTTTAGTGTTTGGTGTTTGGTCGAAACACTAAACACGAAACACCAAACACTCTTCTTCTATTCTCCACCGCGCTCCGGTAACTGATCGACAACGTTCACAATCTTCATCTCTGTCTTCTTCTCTGCGTCCTCTGCGTCTCTGTGGTTCAATTCGTCTTCAGTCTTCGCGACCGATTTCCAATCATGCTTGGCATACGCCTTGGCGACGATCGCTTCGACTTTGTCGAGTTCCGGAGCCATCGGGGCGAGGAACGTTTGCGGCACGAGGCCGATCCAGAACATAAACACGACCAGCGGCACGAGCGCGACTGCCTCGCGGAAGTTCAAGTCGTGAATCGCGGAATGGTCGTCGTGCGCTGCGGCGGCGTGGCCGTGATGATCGTGTGAGCCGTGGCCATGGGCGGCCGGGGCGGGGGCGTGACCGCCGGGTTCCTTGAGCGGGCCGAAGAAGACGCGTTCCACGAGCCACAGCATGTACCAAGCGCCGAGCACCACGCCGAACACACCCGCGACCGCAATGGTCATCCACGTGGCCTGATAGATCGCCGGTGCGTCGGACCACGCGCGTTGGAACATGCCGGTGAGGATCAAGAACTCGCCGGCAAAGCCGTTGAGGCCCGGCAAACCGATGCTCGAGAACGTGAACAACAGCATGCACACCGCGAGCATCGGCGTGCGTCGCGCGAGGCCGCCCAGGTCGGCGATCTGCCGCGTGTGATAACGCTCGTACACCATGCCGATCACGGCGAACAAACCGCCCGTCGACAGGCCGTGGTTGATCATCTGCAATGCCCCGCCTTGCATGCCGAGTTTGTTCAGGGCGAAGATCCCCAACATGCAATAGCCCAAGTGACTCACGCTGGAGTAGGCAATCAATCGCTTCATGTCACCCTGAGCGAGCGCGACCAAAGCGCCGTAGATGATGCCGGCTCCAGACAGAACCAGCACGCACGGCATGGCCGTCACGGTAGCATCGGGCAGCATCGGCAGACTGAACCGCAAGAAGCCGTAGGTGCCGATCTTGAGCAGAATGCCCGCCAGGATCACCGAACCGGCCGTGGGAGCCTGCACGTGCGCGAGCGGCAACCAAGTGTGCAACGGGAACAGCGGCACCTTGATCGCAAAGCCCGCAAAGAGCGCCACGAACAACGTGAGTTGCAAGTTGAGCGGCAGCGGATGTTCGCCCAAGGCGGCGACCAGCTTTGCGATCGAGAACGTCATCTGCTCACGGCCGGTTTGATCGTAGACCCAGAGCACGATGGCAAGCAGCCCGAGGAACGTGAGCATGCTACCGGCGAGCGTGTAAAGGAAGAACTTGATCGCGGCGTAGCGGCGTTCTTCGCTCCCCCAGATGCCGATGAGAAAGAACAACGGGATGAGCGTGAACTCGAAGAAGACGTAGAACAAGATGATATCGCGGGCCGCAAAGCAGCCGAGCATGCCGGTCTCGAGCAAGAGCAACATGCTGTAGAACAACGCGGCCCGGTCCTTGATCGCCTCCCACGAGACGAGTATCGCGGTGACCGTGAGCAACGCCGAGAGAGCGAACATCCAGACGCTCAGGCCGTCGAGGCCGAGATTGAAGCGGATATCGATGGCGGCATTGCTGAACCACGGCACGTCGATTTCATACGGATGACCGCCGAGCCACGCCAGGGTGACGCGACTGGCGAACAGCAGCGTGACCAGCGACACGATCAGCGCCGTGATCCGCGCGCCGACGTGGCTCGTCGAGCCGAACGCCGCGACGAGCATGGTCCCCACGAGTGGCAACAGCAGGGTGAATACAAACGGATCGTTCATTCGCGATCATCCAGTTTCAAGAAACCAAACCGGCGGCAGCCGCCGATCATGCGACCATTGTGCGGCCGAACGGAGACTAACCCACCTTCCACACGAGCAACGTACCGATCAACAACGCCAAACCTAGCACCATGGCCAGGGCGTAAAACTGCACCACGCCGGTCTGAATGTTCCGCAGCACCGCGCCGACGGCACGCGGAATCCAGCCGCAGAGATTCACCAGCCCGTCGACCAACCAACGATCGATCAAGTAGCTGAGCGCGGCCAGACCCTTGAGCGGCAGCACGAACAGCACGTGGTAGATTTCGTCGAAGAAGAACTTGCGATTCGACAGACCGTAGAGTCGGACGCCCTGCATGATGCGGGTCAGAGCGTTGATCTGCCGCCGATCGCCGAGATAGAAGTACGCGGCAATTGCGATGCCGAGCACCGCGACCACGGTGCTGATTGCGGCGATGTCCCAATGGAAGTGATGCTCCAAGCCATGCTCACCGGCGACGAGCGTGCAGGCCAGCGAGGGCGTGCGAACGATAAAGTCACCCAGCGAGTGATCGAACGTGATACCGACAAAGATCGAGCAGATCGCGAGCACCACGAGCGGAAACACCATCGCCGGGGGGGACTCGTGGGCGTGATCGCCGACTTCGTGCGGCACGACGAGCGGGCCCATGAACGTCATGAAGAACGCCCGGGCTGTGTAGAACGCCGTGAGGAACGCGGTCAACACCGCCGAGTAGTACAGGTACACGAACGGTCCGCCGTCATGAGCCCGATCGTGAACCGCGGCAAGAACTTGGTCCTTGCTCCAAAACCCGGCGAGCGGCACGATGCCGGCCAAGGCGAGCGAGCCGATGAGGAACGTGAGGCAGGTCCAAGGCATGACCCGCCGCAGACCGCTGAACCGCCGCATGTCGATGATATGGTGCATGCCGTGCATCACGCTGCCAGCACCGAGGAACAACAACGCCTTGAAGAAGGCGTGCGTGAACAGATGGAACATGCCGGCGACGATGCCCGCGAGTGAGCCGGTCCCGAGAGCCAGGAACATGTAGCCGAGTTGACTGACCGTTGAATAGGCGAGCACGCGTTTCAAGTCGGTCTGCGTCAGCGCGATCAACCCGGCGAGCAGCGCGGTGAAGCCGCCGATGCAGGCGACGACGAGTTGCGCCCGAGGGTCGAGCATGAACAATGGCGAGCAACGGGTGACCATGTAGACGCCGGCCGTGACCATCGTCGCGGCGTGGATCAGTGCCGACACCGGCGTGGGGCCTTCCATGGCGTCGGGCAACCACACATGCAACGGGAACTGGGCACTCTTGCCGCAGGCGCCGACCATCAACAGCAAGGGAATCGCGAGCGCGACGCTGCCCGTGATGATCTCGGCGTAGCGCGCCGGATTGGCGAGCAACGTTTGACCCAGCACGCCTTGAACGTCGCCGGCGTCGTGGAAGTTGAGCGTGCCGAAGCTGACCCAAATCAGGAACAGACCAAACGCGAAGCCAAAGTCGCCAACTCGATTGACGAGAAACGCCTTCTTACCTGCCGCGGCCGCCTCGGGCTTCTCGAACCAAAAGCCGATCAGCAGATAACTGCACACACCCACCGCTTCCCAAAACACATACAGCAGCGCGAAGTTGCTCACGCTGACAAGCATGGTCATCGAGAAGACGAAGAGACCCACGTAAGCATAAAAGCGCCAGTATCCCGGGTCGCCGTGCATGTAACCCATCGCATAGATCGCGACCAGCGTGGCGATGAAGGTCACCATCGGCAGCATCATGCAGGTCAGCGGATCTGCGCGGAGCGTGATGTCGATCTGAAAGTTGGGCGTCGCTTTGATCTGGGGCGTGGTCACGCCGGCGGCCGGGATCGCGGCCCAGGTCCAGAGCGTGTGCGTGACTTCGACGCCGACTTGTTTCGCATCGGGCTCGCGATTGCTGATGTCCTTGAGCAGCAGCAGACTGAACACGCACGAACCGGCGAGCGCCAGCACCACGGGGACGTGGCTGTACTCTTTGAGCCAGCGACGCCCGAGCAGGCCGACAATGATCGCGGCGGCCAGCGGCAGCGCCGGGATCAGCACCATCAGGGACTTGGTTTCAAACATGGATACGGTGCTCCAGCGCCTCGTCGGCGTCCACTTCGGGCTCGATTCCGGCCGGGGTCAGCGTGGGCCACTCGGGCTTCGCCGCATCGTCGCCAGGAACTTCTTGATCGATGAATTTCGGTTGGTTGGCGTCGCGCAGATCGTGCCACACGGCAATGTCGAGATTGCCCGTGCGATGGAACAAGCACTGCACCAAGGCGAGCAAGATCGCGGCTTCGCAAGCGGCGACGGTCAGGATCAGAATCACGAGCGTCGTGCCGCCCCAATCGTTGTGAAAACGCCCGAACGCGACGAGGCTGAGCGACACGCCCTGCAGCATCATTTCGGCGGCGAGGAACATGATCAGCATGTTGCGGCGGCTCAAGAGGCCGACCAGGCCGATGCCAAAGAGCAACGCGCCGATCACGAGATAGTTGTAAAGGAGTTGAACTTCAAGCATGTGCGAACCTGTGAGTGCTTACGCAGTACTGCTCAGT
This sequence comes from Planctomycetaceae bacterium, assembly GCA_016794255.1. Taxonomy (GTDB): domain Bacteria; phylum Planctomycetota; class Planctomycetia; order Pirellulales; family PNKZ01; genus JAEUIL01. Next base: position 22,095 of record JAEUIL010000948.1, read on the forward strand.
ATTTTCGTAGCCGAACTCGCCAGAGTTCGGGCGTCGTGTGACATGGTTGCCACCCGAACTCTGGCGAGTTCGGCTACGGTGAGTCGAGGCTACGTGGCCATTCTCCTGTTTGTGTCGTTATGAATCGCGTTTCGTGGCCGACGCCGTTGGGCCAATGGACTGAGCAATCGCCACCGCGCCGACAAGCGCCACGAGTAACAGCGTCCCCGCCACTTCGACCGCGATCAGATGTTTGCTAAACAACTCGCGGCCGATGCCGGCGAGGTGATTGTCGTTGAGAATGTTCTTGCTGCGCTCGGCGTGATACGCGTCGGTCGTCTTCGCGGCAAGCCACGCGGGTGCGGCGGGTTTGTCGCCCGTGGGGGGCGTGGTGAGGGCCGACGCCGTGGTGATCGTGAGCAGCCCGACGAGCACTCCGGCGAGCACGCTCGAGAGTGGTGCTTCCCAACTAAGGCGATCGTAATAGGCATGTCCCTCGGGCGTGGCCAACATCAGCACGAAGAGAATCGTCACAAGAATCGCTCCGGCGTAGACGACGATCGTCGCCACGCCCAGGAACTGCGCTCCCTGATAGAGAAACAGCCCGGCGACGCCCATCAAGCAGAGCGCGAACCAAATCGCACAATAGACCGGCTTGCGAAACGTGACACTGGCAATGGCCGAGGCGACGGTGACCGCGGCGAGCGTGAGAAACACGAAGTCTTCGCCCAAGCCGAGCGACGTGCTGAGCGCCGGCAACCACTTCACGTCGCACGATTCCTCGCCACAAGCGACGACCATGCCGCAGTGAACGAGCAACGTCAGCAACGCGAGCCCGGCGAGACACACGCCGGCGCCAAGGCGACGACCCCGGGCCGCTCCGCGCGGCAGCAACAGCCACATCCCGGCAGCGAACAACAAGGCAGCCAAGGCATACGGCCATTGCGGCGTGATCAACGTCGTAGCGAGCAACGCGGCGGCGCTCATGGTTTCTCTCCCATCGTCACCGACTTCATCGGCTCGGCATCTTTCGTCAGGTCGTACACGCTGAGCAGCTTCTCTTTGTCGAAGATCATCTCTTCGCGGCTGCGACCGGTGAGATCGAACAGACTGGTAAGCTCGATCGCGTCGACGGGGCAAGCCTCTTCGCACATGCCGCAGAAGATGCACCGCAGCTCGTCGATCTGGAAGCTCTCGGGATACTTCTCGCGGTCGGGCCAGGGGCTCTCGATGCCGACGATGTCAATGCAGTGGGCCGGACAAGCGGTCGCACAGAGAAAGCAAGCCACGCACTTCACACGGCCCTGCTCGTCGCGGTTGAGCCGATGCACGCCGCGATAGATGAGCGGGTTGCCGATCTTCGGTCGCTCTTCCGGAAAGCTGACCGTCATCTTCGGACCGAACAAGTGCTTCGTGGTCGTGGTGAGCCCGTCGAAGATGAGCGGCAGATACATTTTGCCCGCCAGGCCGAGCTTCGGCTCTTCGATCCAGGTGACGTTGGGGTCGGTGGCTTGCATAAGTTCTTTCACAAAGCCGCGATCGGTGGTCGCGGGGAAGCGTGGTGTAAGCGGTTCTAAGTGCTTGGTGCTTGGTTCTTCGTTACATACCCATTCGCTTGCGCGGCTTTCAGCTTTCAGTTTTCAGCTTTGTCACGCCGGGTACAAACTCGCGTTGATACTGGTCGACCAAGTCGGAGCGCGGACGATTGTCGGTCGCGAGCGGAGTGAGCCAACCGGCGACGGCGCTCGAGACCACGGCCACGATCCACATCGCCACGATCGTCGCGAGCGGATAGGCGAGGTACTGCGTCTCGACGTTCCAACCGAACTCGGTGACCACCGCCAAGGCGATTAGGTTGACCATGCCCAACGGCAGCATCACCTTCCAC